>NZ_CACSIH010000211.1:0-38777 GCF_902705805.1 Alteromonas alvinellae
ATCTATGCGGATTGGTATAAACATAACGGGTTGTTCGAGGTCAGAGCTAAAGCAAAAGAAGGAATCGGTAGGGCGCTATTCTGCTATACAAAAGTAAAGCAGATAAATATTTTATATGCATTCATGAAAAAGTCTCAGAAAACGCCGAAAGAAATAATACAGATCGCCAGATTGAAAATGAAAGAGGTTAACTAGCCATGACTTTACAAAGCCTTAAGCATGAAGCATTGAAGAATGAAGATGTAAAACAGGAGTATGATCGCCTAGAGAGCGAGTTCACACTTATCGATCAGCTGATATCTATGAGGAAAGAGGCAGGGCTAACTCAAGAACAGCTTGCGCAAAAAATGCAAACACACAAGAGTAATATTAGCCGATTGGAAAAAGAGAATAGCAACCCTAGTTGGAAGACTCTACTCAAATATGCGAATGTCTGTGGGTTCGAACTTTCGCTTACCCTTCATAAAAAAGAAAGCCACATCTCGCGCTAACGATTGTTCTTTACCGCGCTAATTTTTAAAAATATATCGTGAAGACTTCATTTATCGACAATAAGAAAAATCTACGCTGCGATAATTGGCATAATAAAAACGCCCCTTTGAATCATAGAGCAAACTAAGTACACTCATTCCACGTAGGACAGAAATAACGTTTAACTAAAAAGCGAAATGGAGACTGCAATGAAGAAATTAATGATGGCTACGGCTATTGGCGCTGCAACCCTTTTAAGTGCTTGTAGTGCAGAGCATGGCACTACGCAGTGTACGACTGCACCTGAAGCTGAATGGCAGAACCAAGATGCGTTTCAGGCTCAGCTATTAGCGCAAGGTTATAAAATAAACGAGTTTAAAGTAACGGGCGGAAACTGCTACGAAATCTACGGCTTCGACAAAGAAGAAAACAAAGTAGAAATTTACTTTAATCCTGTTGATGGCAGCATTGTTAAGAAAGAAATGCACTAAGTGTGTTTTAACAAACGATTCATCGTTCGTTTGCTTTAACACTTAATAAAAACGCTGCAAACCATTGCAGCGTTTTTGTTTTACCTTAAGAAAGTTATGTAATGTACAGACCTACTGATACACCTTCGGATATTTATATTTGGGATTGGATTGTGCGCGTGTGCCACTGGGGCCTTGTTGCTACCTTTGTGACCAACTATTTTATTGTAGAGCCAGGTCGCCTTTATCATGAAATAGCCGGTTATATGGCGGTAGCGCTCATATCTATAAGGATTGGCTGGGGCATTTTATCCACCAAATTCGACGGAAGTAAAAGGGTTGCTACTGAATACGCAAGCTTTTCTAAAGTATCATTGCGTCAACAAGCCTTCGCTGAACATATTCAGCACGTAAAACAAAAGAAAATTCCCACTCACCATGGCCACAACCCTTTTGGCTGGCTAATGATAATGGCCGTTATCACGTTACTGCTGGGTTTAGGTATTACCGGTTTTATGATGGAAGAGATAGATGCCATGTTCGGTAATAGTACGCTGGAATGGATACACAGCATTATGGCTGATGTTCTGTATGGTTGCGTGCTAGTGCATGTCGCTGCAGTGTTTGCTGTGCAATATATAGGAAATATTCAATTAGTTCGTCCTATGCTCACAGGCTGGCGGAAGCGCTAAGCCCCCGCAAACTATCTTAATCATTTAGGCATTTGCTATCGATTACGTACCACTAATCTTTAGCTATCTAAAGGCCGCTTTGCTTCACGCACTGCTTTCGGGTGCATTAATTTTTCTAAGCGAGCCAGGTATGAAGCTATTTGCTGGTGCTGTTTCTTATCATTGGTCACAGAGTTATAAAGCCAGTGGTAGGCATCTTCATAGTCGTAAGGGCTGCCATGACCTTCTAAAAACAACTCAACCAAGCGAATTTGCGCTTTTAGGTTTTTAAGCGCGGCCGCTTCTCGCAAATACACCACTGCACGTGCTTTATCTTGCTGCACAAGCGTACCCTTTGCATAATAACGCCCAAGCTGCTCAAGTGCTGCTGGCAAACCTTGATTTGCGGCATCTTCCATGTAGCCAATACCGCGGGCAGGTTCAGCATCTACGCACACGCCCCACGCCAGCATGTCCCCCCATAAAAACTGGTAGGCCGGCACTTTTAACACATCCGCACGGGCCTCAATGTCTTGAACAAGCTGACATCTGTCTTCTACCACTTTATCTAGGTGAGTATTAGCGTTAATCATGTCGATGAGCGCGTCTTGGCTGTAAAGCTGAACCGCGCGAAGCTCTTCAATAGTTTCGCCTTCTAAAGCGTAAGCTGAAAAGCCCATCCCAGAGGCACATATAAATAAGGCTGTGTATAGAATACGTTTCATAGCAAAAGAGTATGTGTTGATTACCATGTCTTAGTTAAGGTATCGGCTAATTATAGATTATCTTAACCAAGACATGGTTATCTTAACACGTGGACGCTATAAGCGGAGGCTAGCGGCGAATTGTTTTTAGCTTTTACACTGTCTTTTTGCATTCACTCGATCGCCAGCCTCTTATGATCAGTGGCTACTTTTTCGGGGGCACATGGCCGATTGGATATGGCGAGCGTGATCGGCTAAGTCAATACCTAAATCTGTTAGATAACCGCCGTCAGGCTGGGTGATTAGGCCTTTCGAGTACAGTCTGGACGCTGCATTCACCATACTTTGACTCGCGTCATGATGAATTTTCAAACCTTGAAGCAGGCTGTCTGTGGGAAACTTCAATAACAAATTTAATTCGTCTAGCATGTCCTGATCGAATGAACTCATGTAACCACCTTAGGCAAAAGGGTTATAAAGGGGTTAGCACTGTGCTTGCTGAAACTTTTCAGCATAAAACTTTGGTCCAGAACCTTTCCCAAGCACTTACTTAAAAGCACTAGGAGCTAAAGCCTAGACTAAAGCGCATACATCAAAGCGCTATCCACCTTAGATTTGTTAATATTTTTAACGCTTTCTTATATCACACCCAAATGGCACCTCTGTAAAGCGTAATTTATCTGTAAAACGTTTAATCGTGTAAACACAGCGCTTACTGATCGGACTTTGGCGCTAAATAGTATATTCTTGCCATAAATTGAGTTTGTGGATGCACCTGCACTGATGAAGTATAAAGATTTACGCGACTTTATTCGCCAGCTAGAAGCTAAAGGTGAATTGGTACGCATTACCCAGCCCATTGATACCGACCTTGAAATGACAGAAATTGCCGACAGGACGTTGCGTGCCGGCGGCCCTGCGCTGTTGTTTGAAAACCCTAAAAACCACGACATGCCCGTATTGGCTAATTTGTTTGGTACGCCAGAGCGCGTAGCCATGGGAATGGGTCAAGAGTCTGTTGAAGCACTTCGCGAAGTAGGCAAATTACTGGCTTATTTGAAAGAGCCAGAGCCGCCTAAAGGGCTGAAAGATCTTTGGGAGAAACTGCCAGTATTTAAGCAGGTACTTAATATGCCTGCCAAAGTCCTTAAAAAAGCCCCTTGTCAGGAAGTGGTGCTTACCGGTGACGATGTAGACTTGTCAAAAATTCCGGTTCAGCGCTGTTGGCCGGGTGACGCTGCGCCTTTGGTAACCTGGGGGTTGAGTGTTACAAAAGGGCCGCATAAGAAGCGTCAGAACTTAGGCATTTACCGTCAGCAGGTTATCGGCAAAAACAAACTTATTATGCGCTGGTTGTCACATCGTGGTGGTGCACTAGATTTTCGTGAGTGGTGTCAAACACACCCGGGCGAACCCTATCCTGTATCAGTGGCTCTTGGCGCAGATCCCGCTACCATTTTAGGTGCAGTTACTCCTGTACCAGATACCCTTTCCGAGTATGCTTTTGCAGGCTTGCTACGTGGTGATAAAACCGAAGTAGTTAAGTCTATTAGTAACGACTTACAAGTACCTGCCAGTGCCGAAATTGTGCTTGAGGGCTATATTGCACAAGATGAAACTGCACCTGAAGGTCCATACGGCGATCACACCGGGTATTATAATGAAGTTGATGACTTCCCTGTGTTTACGGTAACGCATATTACTCATCGTAAAGATCCTATCTATCATTCAACTTATACGGGCCGTCCCCCGGATGAGCCAGCTATTTTAGGTGTTGCGCTAAACGAAGTGTTTGTGCCTATTTTGCAAAAGCAGTTTCCTGAAATTGTCGACTTCTACTTACCGCCTGAAGGATGCTCTTATCGCATGGCGGTGGTGACCATGAAGAAACAATACCCTGGGCATGCGAAACGGGTGATGATGGGTGTGTGGTCGTTCTTGCGCCAGTTCATGTACACCAAATTTGTGATAGTGTGCGATGACGACGTCAACGCGCGTGACTGGAACGATGTTATTTGGGCCATCACTACCCGTATGGACCCAGCCCGCGACACGGTAATGATAGAAAATACGCCTATCGACTACTTGGATTTTGCGTCCCCCGTTTCAGGGCTAGGTTCTAAAATGGGAATGGACGCCACCAACAAGATGCCGGGCGAGACCGACCGAGAATGGGGCGTACCTATTGTGATGGACGAAGACGTTAAAAAACGCGTTGATGATATTTGGGACAGTCTTGGTATTATGTAGCGACTATTTTTAGCGCTATTAATTTGTATTAAAGCATGCGCTTTTTTAAAGCGCATGAAAAGGCGACACGCTAAGCAAGAAGGTTAGAAGAGAACACATGTCAGAAATTAAGTGTAAGGTTGCAAGCATCACGCCTTTAACCGAAGTGGTACAAAAAGTTGAATTAACGCCAGCAAGCCCTGTTGAGTTTAAAGCGGGTCAGTACGCCATGGTGGTAATGGGCGAAAAAGATATGCGTCCATTTTCTATTGCCAATGCCGCCTTTGATAATGGCCGCATTGAATTACACATTGGCGCAGAGCCTGGCAACAGTTACGCTGGTCAAGTGCTAGAGCGCATGCGTGCAGATGGCGAAATTACCGTCAATGTAGGTAATGGCAATGCCTTTTTGCAAAGTAATGGCCTGCCTATGGTACTTATTGCTGGTGGTACGGGTTTCTCGTATACCTACTCAATTCTGCAAGAGCATCTTAACAGCGGTGATAAAACACCACTTACCCTTTATTGGGGTGGAAAACACGCGGCTGATTTGTATTTAGCTGACAAGCTAACTGAGCTCGCTGAAGCGAATGAGCACTTCACTTTTGTGCCGGTTGTAGAGTTTGCATGCGACGAGTGGAAAGGCAGAACGGGCTGGGTGCATCACGCAGTCATGGCCGATCACGCCGACTTTTCAAACGTTCAGGTTTACGTTGCAGGTCGTTTTGAGATGGCTAAAGTGGTGCGCGACGACTTTACACAGCGCGGCTTAAAAGTTGAAAACCTGTTTGGCGACGCGTTTGCTTTTATTTAATCGCTAGCGTAAAGCCCGTATTCCGAAAGCCGGCGAATGCCGGTTTTTTGTTTTAAGTCATTTTTCATTCCCAGCGTCTTACTCCGTTTTTCAATCGCGATTCCTTGCGATAACCAACCATTAAATACGTTTACTCCAATTGTAGCCAAGCCACGTATTGGTTATGGTGAAAAGGTAAACACTGGAGAGAACAATGATAAAAAACCTGTCCACATTCGCGAACATAAGCTCCAAAATAAGAACTAATAGTTTGCTGGCCTCAGCTGTATTGGTAAGTAGCACAGCGTCATTCGCCGCTTACCCACAAAGCGAGCAGCAGCAAGCACTTTACGATATCGCCGAAAGCGTTTCTGCGAAAAACATTGAAAAAGACATTACTACGCTAGTGAACTTTGGTACACGCCATACCCTTTCTGAAACCGAGTCTGATACCCGTGGTATAGGCGCTGCGCGCCGATGGATTAAATCTGAATTTGATAAAATTTCAGCTGAGTGCGGGGGTTGCTTAGAAGTGTACTACCAGTCGGAAGTTATCAGCGGTGAAAAGCGTATTCCCGAGCCGGTAGAAGTGGTTAGCGTTATTGCGATTCAACGCGGAAGCACTGATCCAGGTCGTTACGTGATCATGTCTGGCGACATTGATTCACGGGTGTCTGATGTGATGGATTTTACGTCTGATTCACCGGGTGCAAACGACAACGCCTCTGGTGTTGCCGGTACCCTTGAAGCCGCGCGTGTACTATCCAAATACAAGTTTAACGGCAGTATCGTGTATGCAGCTTTATCTGGCGAAGAGCAAGGGCTTTTCGGCGGGCGCATAATGGCAAACCAAGCGAAGAAAGACGGCTGGCGAATTAAAGCGGTGCTCAATAATGACATGATAGGTAACATTGAAGGCGTTAATGGTGTGATTAACAACACCACCGCTCGCTTGTTTGCTGAAGGTACACGCGTAACCGAAACGGATAAAGAAGCGCGCATGCGACGTTTCACCGGGGGTGAAGTTGACTCACCAAGCCGTAACCTTGCCCGCTATATCGATAAAATTGCCGATCAGTATATTGAGAACTTAGACACTATGGTGATTTACCGCCTAGACCGCTTTGGCCGTGGCGGGCACCACCGCCCGTTTAACGACTTGGGCTATCCGGGTATTCGTATTATGGAAACTAACGAAAACTACACCCGCCAGCATCAAGATCTTCGCTTAGAAGACGGTATTGCCTATGGTGATACCTTAGATGGCGTCGACTTTGATTACGCTGCCAAACTTACTGGCCTTAATGCCGTTTCACTAGCTGCAATGGCTTGGGCACCGAATCCACCTGCAAATGTAGAAATTGCCGGTGCAGTTCAACCTTCAACATTTTTAAAGTGGGATGCACTAGACGCGGAAGAGAACCCGCAGCTTAAAGGGTACAAAGTATACTGGCGCCATACTGATGCCCCGCAATGGGAATACAGTAAATATGTGGGTAACGTTACCGAAGCCATGCTAGAGAACGTGGTTATCGACAACTATTTCTTTGGCGTTGCCAGCGTTAACAAAGACGGTGTTGAAAGCGTTGTCGTTTACCCAGGTCCTGCGGGTAGCTTTGGAGAATAAGCGTTTAAATTGAGCGTTTATGTTGAGCGCGCTTATACGCATCCAATTACGCCCCCGATTACGCATGCAATCAAGTCAAGTTCGTGACGTTAAGCTGGTAATAAAACCGACCTATCGTCACGAATGACTTTACTCAACAAAAGCCAGCCTAGACATCAACATTACGCTCAATATATTGATGTCGCTTACATTTTGTTAATTTAAGCCAGTACGTGTTTATTGGAATTAAGCGACTAACTGCATTACAGTGTAGTAAATGTATGACGGCAGTTCGGAGTTCACCTTTGGTAAGATTCAGCGCGTTCTCGCTCTCTATTTTCACTCAACGCCTTTCTTTATTGGCTATTAGCCTAGCCCTTTGTTGCTTTAGTGTTTCACAATCTTATGCCGCCCCTACCCAATTGGGTGCAGCTTCCTTCGAAACCTATATTAGCGACGATGGGGAGCCTGCTCGGATTAACGCGTTACTTAAAAAGGTTTTTAAAAAAGCGGAGTTGGATATTCAGCTCGAAGTTATGCGTCAGGCTTTTCTGGGCAGCTCTGTCTTAACGGGTAAACTAGACGGTGAGTTTGCCTACATCAACTTAGGTGAGGACACGAACAACTATGTGCTTTCCGATATCTACTTACCCATTTATCTTTACGCGGTAAGTAAAGAGGCGGACGTTGAGGCATTAAAGCTTTTTCCTCATTTAAAAGACAACCGAGTCGCCATTGAAAATCGCTTTGCGAATACGCCCTCATTCAGACTGCTGAAAGATATAAAATGGTCACGCAACCCCACTACTTTTGATGCATTTCGCCAACTTGCCGACGATAGAGCGCCTTACTTAATTACCACCCAGCTGCTTGCGCGAGAGCTGAACATACTGCTGGCTAACGATAATGAAGAAACCTTGCACTTTTCAGCAAAACCTTTAGCGAAAACGGGATTTCAAATAGCTATTAGCAAAGGTGTTGCTAACGCTGAGAGGATTATTGCGCAATTCAACCAAGCGGTGTCGACAATGCAGAATTCGGGGGAATTGAATCAGCCACTTGAGTTAGCTTGGCTCACCAAAGATGTGGATGGCGATGGCGTTGCCGACTTTATCGGGCACAGCAACATAACTACCACCTCTGATTTGTTAAACACCGCCTACTCCCTTGACGGTAAACCCACATCTGAAAACAGTTTGTTTTATATTGACGGAAATAAGTATATATCGTTAGAGGAAGCGCATACTGCGCTTCCCGCTAAAGAAGATTCGTCGCCTCGCGAGTCGCTGTTAGATAAAACCACCTACCAGCAATTGCTTCGCCGCTGGTAGATGACTTGCAGTGCGAAGGATACGGGGGAGAGCAATCGAGTTAATGCGACGTTTCTGGTAGGTACATTTCCAGAATTGTCAGCAATTCTTCGCCATCGACCGGTTTTGACACATAGTTATTAAAGCCTGCTTTAAGTGCTTTAACGCGGTCAGATGTATAGGCATAAGCAGTAAGTGCTACGGCATTAAGTTTTGCAATTTCCGGGATTTCGCTTGCCCTAATTTTCAATACTAGACCTAACCCATCCATTTCCGGCATACCTATGTCCGATAGCAGTAGATCGAAAGCTTCAGGCATGTCGTTGATTTCCTTCCATGCCATTAAGCCGTTTTTCACGACATTCACTCGAGCGCCGTTAGATTCTAGGAACAATTTTATGAAATCACGGGCGTCTCGCTCGTCTTCTGCGACTAATATTCGCAAGCCACTCAAACGAAGTGATTCAGTTAAATCGCTAATTTCTGAGTTCTTGGTTTCGATAATATCGTCATGCAAGCTAAGTGGTGCTATAGGCAATGATACGAAAAATGTAGTCCCAGAATTTGGTCCATCACTTTCGGCGTAAATTTCGCCGCCGTGCATTTCAACCAAACTCTTTACGATAGATAAACCCAGCCCCAAGCCATGTTTGTTATGAGAATCCTTTCCTTGATAAAAACGTTCAAAAACCCGAGCTATCTGATCTTGGGTCATTCCCTTACCGTTGTCTTTTACACGGAACAAGTAGTTAGAATGTTCCCTTCGCCCACGCACGTGTACGGTTCCACCCTTTGCTGTAAATTTAAGGGCATTACTGAGCAAATTGTTGATCACCTGCTTAATACGCAAATTATCACCAAGTATTTGTGTATGCTCGTCTTCGCAATTAATTGAAAGTTGAATATTTTTACTGGCGAAACCCGCTTCGAATGATTTAGCGACTTCAGATATAGACCCAGCGATATTTAATGAATGCGTACTCAATTTCATTGTGCCGGAGATAATGCGCGATAAGTCTAAGATATCGTTAATTAACGCGGCCTGTGTAGACGCAGCGCGTTTGATAACCCCCAATGCATCGGACATTCTATCGACATTCGTCACATCCATAAGCGCTAAGTCGGTCCAACCTACAATAGAATTAAGAGGTGAACGAAGCTCGTGAGAAATACTGGCAAGAAACTGATCTTTAGCTTTGTCTAACTCTTCTAATTTACTAATTTGCTTATCAAGCGACGCCTTTAAGCTTAGTGCGTAAGGTATAAATAGGTGGTCAAACCCCTCTATTATGAGCTTATCATCCTGGGTCCACTCTACCGATTCATCGGCTACACTTTGAAGATACATATCAAAGGAATTACGAGGCGTTAAAACCTTACCAATATCTTTGTTCGCAGCTTCACGACCTGCCCATCTGATAGTTTTGTCTTTTTGCTCTCTAAACCAAACGGTGTAATAACCAAGCTTAGCTGATACACAGGATATATACATGCCGCGAATGCCGTTAAGGTTACATTGTTCCGACACTTCTCCCGCCAACTTGCTAATAGCAATTGACTCTTCAGAGTTGGTAATAACGAACTTATCGAGAAGGCGAGTTAATGTTCGTTCAGACGGGGTTCTACCTACTAAGTATTTATCTACAGGGGTAATAACCGCCATACCGCATGCACTGGCTACATCCAAAAGGCCTTTTTCTTTTTGGGTTATCGCCTCCAGGGGATTAGCATAGCTAGTAAGCTGGTGAATAATACTATTCAGCTTGCGCTGCCGAATTTGAAACTGCTCTTTCTTTTCGTGTAGGGCTTTAGTGTGTAGCTGCCACGCATAGAGGTGACCAAGAGACTCACATACCAAACGCTTTTTCTGCTCAATATATTTAGGTTCATTATTGTGACAAGCAAGCAACCCCCAAAGTTTACCTTCAAACACAAGGGACACGGAAAACGATGAACGTATGCCCATATTTTTAAGGTAAGTGATATGAACCGGCGACACTGAACGAACCATAGACATGGATAAGTCTAGTGGCGGTCGCTCCGCTTCTTGCACAGTTGGTATTAAAGCAATAGGGGGTTGTTCTACGTCAAATACACAACGTACGCGATTTTTTAAGTACAGCGCTCGAGCTTGGCTAGGAATATCAGATGCTGGAAATTTCAAACCTTTGAAAGAGCGAGCCCCAGGCGCTTTTACTTCGCCAATCACCTCACCACTATAGGTTTTGTCGAACTGATAAACCATCACCGAATCGAAACCTATGTATCCCTTAAACACGTTCGCAATGGCGTCTGCAACATCGTGAATGGAGTCGCACCCATCTACATCGGGTAGTAATGTGCGAATATCTACGTCCATCGGTACCCATTGTTGGGCGGCTTCATAACTAAGCTGAGGGGTGGGCTCTAACTCGATAACAAGCAGACCGTTTGAGTCGAACACAACACCGCTGCCCTCTTTTTCCCAATTGTCTAAACAAAGTGCGTTCTCTGCAAACTTCCATTGGTAAGCACGGCGTGAATTCCCGCCTTTAACACTTTGATAGATACTTTGAAAGGTGGGAGCATCTTCAGAAGGCGTATCGATAAGTTCAGTAATAAGAGTTTCACCCGCAGTGATACTGACTTTAAATAGCTCATTGATGTTTTCACTAACCACCTGAACTTTTTTAGTTTCAGGGTCAACTGCTATAACATAACCAAAGCTTTGAACACTTTCGATTAGGTGAATAGCCTCATCTTCGCAGTTCTGAAGCGTCTTTATCTTTTTGTCTGTAATGTGTTGCATTGCCTTGGCCGAGAAATTTAGAAAGCGAACTTTCTTGCGAGTGTCTAATTACTCAACCACGATAACAACAAATTGTGATCAAAGCATGCAATATCGTTGAAAGTTTCCTAATTAACTCTTATTAAATTATCAATAAAATTTTGCTTAAAAAGCACATTAATGTTGCCTTTTTTGATCTTACACAATAAACTTTCAGTAATTTCTGAAACTTCTGGAAAGTGAAAATGAAAATGACGCCTTTAATTACTTCTGCCGTGATGCACTTTGGCGAAATGGGAAGTCGCTGGGGTTTTAATAGAACAGTTGGGCAAATTCTTGCACTTATTGTTTTAAACGAAGAGCCTATTTCGGCACAAGAGGTTGCCGATGCGCTCAATATCTCCAGAGGCAATACCAGTATGGGGTTGAAAGAACTTCAGTCATGGCGCCTTGTTAAACAGCACCATGTTCCTGGTGAGAGAAAAGAGTTTTTTATTCCTGCTGGTGATATTTGGACACTGGCCAACAGAGTGTTTGAAGAGCGCAGAAAGAGGGAAATAGACCCAACTATGAGCCTTTTACGTGACTTATTACTCGATGCGCCTGCTAACGAAAAAGAGGCAAATGCACAACATAAACTGAACGAAATTCACGATTTACTCGAATCAATTACGGCATGGTCTGAAGAGCTTCAAAATCTTGGGCCTGAAAAGTTAAACACGTTGATGAAGTTGGGTTCTGGCGTGGGCCGTATGCTTGAGCTTAAGGACAAGCTACTTCCGGGGAAAAACAGCGTTAACTAAGGGGGCCTTCTGTGGATGCATTCTTGCTGTCTCGTTTACAATTTGCGTTAAATATTAGTTTCCATATTTTATTTCCAACCATCACCATGGCGATGGGCTGGTTTCTATTTTATTTTAAGCTGCGCTCTAATACTTCAGGCCACCCCGTGTGGATGCGTATGTATCGCTTTTGGGTGCGAGTCTTTGCCCTAAGCTTCGCGTTAGGTGTGGTAAGCGGCGTCACCATGTCATTCCAGTTTGGCACCAACTGGCCAGGCTTTATGGAAAAAGTAGGTAATGTAGCAGGGCCTTTGCTCGGCTACGAGGTACTCACCGCCTTCTTTCTAGAGGCCACATTTTTAGGCATTATGCTATTTGGTATACGCCGTGTTCCGAACTGGTTACACACAGCATCTACCCTTATTGTTGCGCTTGGCACCACAACATCTGCGTTCTGGATATTAGCGCTTAACAGCTGGATGCAAACCCCACAAGGCTTTGAAGTGGTCGATGGTGTGGTGTATGCCACCAACTGGAAAGAAATCATCTTTAACCCTTCTTTCCCCTACCGCTTCGTACACATGATGTTAGCGTCTGGACTGACGGCCAGTTTCTTAATAGCTGGGCTTTCTGCCTACCGCATGCTTAAAGGCGACGACAAGCTTGCGCCTAAACTCGCGCTTAAAACCGCCACCTATACGGCGGCAGTGTTAATTCCGCTACAAATTTTTGCTGGCGACATGCATGGTTTAAATACGCTTGAACATCAGCCACAGAAAGTAGCTGCGATGGAAGGGCTTTGGGAAACCACTGAAGGCGCACCTTTGTTGCTTTTTGCAATTCCTGACGAAGAAAGCAAGGAAAACCATTTTGAAATTCCTATTCCTTATGGTGCAAGCTTAATACTTACCCATGAGTTGAAAGGCGAGATAAAAGGGCTAAATGAGTTTGAAGGAGAACACCCGCCTGTTGCCCCTGTGTTCTTCGGCTTCAGAGTCATGGTGGGTATGGGCATGTTGATGCTTGCTGTGTCATGGCTTGGCAGTCTTTATCTTATGCGCAAAAAAGACTTCCCCGTTTGGCTTAAGCGCACGTTTGCAGGCATGGCGTTTAGCGGATGGATTGCAACGCTTGCCGGCTGGTATGTAACGGAAATAGGCCGTCAGCCCTACTTGGTGAGCGGTGTATTAAAAACAGCAGATGCGGTTACGCAGTTGCCTCCGGCGAATATTGCTCTGTCGTTCACGCTTTATCTTGTTATCTATACGGTGCTTCTAATCGCATACATGGGAACACTTATGCTGATGTGCAGGAGAGCCGTTGAGATTGAAGAGATAACAACGGAAGAGCGGGAAATAGCGAAGGCTAAAATGCAGCCTTCTGAACCTGACCCAAGCACGGTTTAAGGAGAGCAAATATGTTTGAAAACGTATCAGCAGAAATGCTCGGAAATATTTATGTGGGCTTACTTGGTCTATCTGTATTGTTGTACGCCATTTTAGATGGCTACGACTTGGGTGTGGGTGTACTTATTCCGCCAAGAACAGAAGCCTTTCGCGATGACATGATAGCCTCTATTGGGCCTTACTGGGATGCTAATGAAACCTGGCTTGTTCTCGCCATTGGTCTTCTGCTTATTGCTTTCCCTGAAGCCCATAGTGAGTTTTTACAAACCTTGTATTTGCCTGCGACCTTCATGTTATTGGGACTTATTTTGCGCGGTGTCGCATTTGATTTTCGCGCCAAAGTTGTACAGGTAAAAAAACGTAAGTGGGATTTAGTCTTCAAATACGGTTCACTGTTGACTACGCTGGCTCAAGGTTACATGTTAGGTATTTACGTGACAGGCCTTCGCACAGATATTTGGGCCCAAGGCTTTGCACTACTCGCTGCCTTTGGTGTTACAGCAGCTTATGCGTTTATTGGCTCGTGCTGGTTAATACTTAAAGGTGAAGGTGAGCTTCAACAAAAAGCATATTACTGGGCCAGAAGAGGTTTGGGAGTGCTAGCTGTAGGGATTGTTGCGGTAAGTATCGCAAACCTAACCCTACACGATGACGTGCGAGACTTATGGCTATCAGCACCTTGGGGCTATGTGCTTTTCGCTATTCCGGTAGCGTGTTTCGCACTTCTAGCACTTTGTGGTGTGTTGCTTAAAAAACTGCCTGATGCACAAGGAAAAGGCGAATGGCTTCCGTTCTTTATTGCCCTTCTAGTATTTTTACTTTGTTTCACCGCATTCGGCATAAGCTACTATCCGTTTATCATACCTGGACAGATGACGGTGATGGATGCGCTTAGTGATGCAAGCTCTCTGCGTTTCTTACTTGTTGGCGTAGTTATTGTTGTACCTATTATTTTGGCTTATACCGCCATGGTATATAAGATATTCTCCGGTAAATCAGAGAAGCTTTCTTACTACTAGTATTCATTGATGGGATCGCAGCGGATCCCAATTACTTGAAACAATAGTGAACATCATTGAAAGTCAGTGGTGTTCACTTTCTATTCAGCGCTATACTCAACGCTGTACATTGCGAGTTTCTTGCGGTTCCCGACGCCTTTCCTGTGCTTGGGGGCATTTGCGGCGACCAGTACCCCCAATCCACGAACTCGATCTGGCAACCTGCGATCAAAATATGATCCTTTCCCTCGAACAATGTATACCAATGATTAGAGGATGTTTAGCTTTAGCTAGGCTAGCCTAAAAGCGTGATCAAAATTTAAACGTTATTTACCTTTAAATATTTTGTTGACATCAAACTGTAATATTACTATATTTTATTTGGGGCAATTTTTAATAGAAGGAGCCAATACCATGGAAAACGTATTCCATTCGTTCTCACGGTTCTTCAAGCGCGCGCACCCCTACACAGTCGCTCACTATATCGGCCGTAAAAATGCGCAGCGTATCTTAGGATGTAAAATCAAAAAGAAATCCAAGATATTCGCCGACCAGCACGTTGAAGACCAAAATCATTAATTTATATGGGGCCCGTCAAACCGGCCCCATTTTTTTGATTTTAAATGTGGTTTAACGGTACCGAGGTTGTGTACTTAATCTGCTCCATTGCAAAGCTTGAAGTTACGTCAGAAAATTCTATACCGTTAACTAATCGCTTATAAAAGTGATCGAAGCAATCCATATCGGTAACGAGAACTTTTAGCAGGTAATCGTATTCGCCAGACATACGATAACATTCAACAACTTCATCAAACGACGCGGCGTGCTTGGCGAAACTTGCCAGCCACTTTCCATCATGTCTGCCCGCTTTTACTTGCACGAAAACGGTCATGGCCAGCCCCAAGTGTTTTGCTTGCAACAGCGCTACTCGCCTAGAGATTATGCCCTTCTCTTCTAGCTTTTGAATACGCCGCCAGCAGGGCGTTACCGTAAGCCCGACTTGCTCAGCGATTTCTGCAACAGGTGTGTCAGCGCTATTCTGTAGCATGGCCAAAATGGCTTTATCTATTGCGTCTATACCGCCTGTTTTTTCACTACCCATAGTAAGGTATTGCCCTTTATTTTCAATGTTCTTAGTTTTTCAGTGAATTACGTCAGGTGCTTTAGTTTTTGATGTGCAGATTAACGCCACTTTTTAAGGCCACTATCTAAAGCCACCATGGCTGAGTAAAATCAATATTTTCCGGCGCAATTTCGTATTGATAGGGCGGCGTAAATACACCCCAGAATGCATCGCCCAAGTCCTCATCTATTATGTTAAGTTTACCTGCATCGCGATAGCGAGATAGCAAAGCATTGTATGCATCAATCGGCATTTGCGGGTTAGACTGGCGAAAGATAACACGCCCTCCAAACTCTTCATACATCGCTTTTTCTGTTTGAAACTGTATAACCTGCTTGGCCGCTATCTCTTTAATGGGTTTCGTTGCCGTTTCACTTGAAACCTGACCTTCAAACTTCTCGATAAACTTGCTTACCAGTGTTTGATTAACAATTATGCCTTTTTGTTTTGCATAGTCCTCTAAAACAAGCTCATAAATTCTGTTAGACGCATTTACACGGACCACATAATCAAGCATACCTGCGTAATTGTCTTTCGCTTGCTGCTTCAAGTTTTCACGTTCTTCTTCACTAGGCACGACATCTGCCATACGGATTTCGATATTTAGCACCTTTGCCAAAATACTCTGACCAGCAACTTGTTCATTTACTTGGGCTGCATTAGCAAGGTTTGAACAAAGAATAAGTAGCGCAGTGGCCAATGAGGATCGAAGCGTTGATAGTATGCGCATTAAGCACTCCTTTTAGACGTATTTATACCTGCAGTAACAGGCCGTAATTACAAACACTTTGCGTCTTGCTTAGTAGGTAATTAACTGTACGGACCGGTGTTACCTAAATGGTCGTTGTGATGAGTAAAGCATTAAACGCTATGACTACGCAATACCGTGACATACCGATATTAGGACTATGGTGCGAGCATCAAATTAATTGGGGTGAACGAATGCTTGTATGGTGTAGTTGAGAAAAGATTGCAATAGCTACACTGTAGACTTGTAGATGACTAAAAGCGCTACTCTATAGAGATATATGCATTAAAAGTTGTAGACCAAACGCTTTATGGGAAAAAAGCCTAGTCGTGTAATTAGCGTGAGCGTGGAAACCCAGACAACAGAAAGAAAAACGGCGGTCAAATGACCGCCGTTTTTGAATTCTTAGATAGCTTGCACGTTAGCAGCTTGAAGACCTTTTTGACCTTCTTCAACTTCAAATTCTACTCGCTGACCTTCTGGAAGCGTTTTGTAACCGTCAGAGATGATCGCACGGAAATGAACGAATACGTCCTTACCGCCGTTATCCTGAGTTAGAAAACCGTAACCTTTATCAGCGTTGAACCACTTAACTGTGCCTGTAACTTTAGACATGTCGTATAGACCTCAAATATCGTATTAAATTGCGCATAAGCGCGTGTAACTAAGTTCTTTAGAGTCTTTAAATTGGCGGAGTATTGGGTCTTACTTACGAATGGACAAACAACTTACAACAAATTACCGGGTAACTCGAGTGGTTTAACATATAGCAAATAATACAAAATCGCGTCTATTTAAAGACTTTGGCTTAGAGCCATAGTCACTATAACACTCTTCGGGACGATTACTATACAAATTAATTGATAAACTACGGATTTCATAAATATTTCACCGCAGCGTAACAAAAATTAATGCCCTTTCCGCCAAGCTAAATACCAGCAAATTGCGCCAATTACGCCTGTACTTGCAGGGAAATACCAAGATAAATCGTACATTGGCAGAATTGCTGTCATTAACACAAAGGTGGCGCCCACTACGCTTAAATGAGTGGTCTGAGTTGTTTTCTTTTGCTCTTGAAGCAGTGCCAAATGTGCTCTTTGTTGTTGCAATGGCAAGCGCTTCATTTGCTGTAAACTGTCGTACAGCAGGTCTGGCATTTCAGGTAGTTTTTCAGACCAGAAAGGTAAGTTGTCTTTCACCTTCCCCATCATGGCGGTAAAGCCAATCTGCTCTTTCATCCAGTTTTCAAGAAACGGCTTGGCGGTTTTCCATAAATCAAGCTGAGGATAGAGCTGACGGCCTAAGCCTTCTATATACAGCAATGTTTTTTGCAGTAGCACAAGCTGTGGCTGCACAACCATATTGAAACGTCGTGCCGTATTAAATAGCTGCAGTAGCACGTTACCAAAGGATATTTCAGCTAGTGGCTTTTGGAATATAGGTTCACATACCGTGCGGATGGCCATCTCGAACTCATCGATATTGGTATCTTGCGGTACCCAGCCTGAGTCGGCGTGAAGCTGGGCAACCTTGCGATAGTCGCGGTTGAAGAAGGCAATAAAGTTCTCAGCCAGATAGCGTTTATCTTCACGATTGAGCGTACCCACAATGCCAAAATCGATGGCGATATATTTGGGGTTTTCAGGGTGTTCGGTAGAAACAAAGATATTGCCCGGGTGCATGTCTGCATGGAAAAAACTGTCGCGAAATACCTGAGTGAAGAAAACTTCCACACCGCGCTCGGCCAATTTTTTCATATTGGTATTTTGGGTAAGTAATGCGTCTATATTTGAGATTGGCAGACCGTAAATACGCTCCATAACCAACACATTACTGCGGCAATAGTCACTGTAAATTTTAGGTACATACAGCGCGTCAGAACCTTCAAAGTTACGCCCTAACTGAATGCCATTCGCAGATTCACGTAGTAAATCAAGCTCATCAACAATGGTCTTGCGATATTCAACAACCACTTCCACAGGACGCAGACGTTTGCCATCGGGAAGCCAGCGTTGAAGCACGTTAGCCAAGCTAAATAAAAGCTCCATGTCTGCCACGATGGTATCGCGAATATCTGGGCGCAACACCTTTACCACAACGTCTTCATTGTTATGCTTTAGCTTTGCCGCGTGAACTTGGGCGATAGAGGCAGACGCTAGCGGCGCTTTTTCAAATTCACTGAATAATTCGCTTAAATCAGAAAGCCCCAACGCTTGCTTGATAATGTCTTGTGCAACGTCTGATGAAAACGGCGGAACTTTGTCTTGTAAACGGGCAAGTTCGTTAGCAATGGCAGGGGGAAGCAAGTCTCGGCGGGTAGAGAGCATTTGGCCGAATTTAATAAAAACAGGCCCAAGGTTTTGTAGTGCAAGGGTAATACGCTCGCCGGCTGACTTGCCCTTGTGCTTGTTTCGCACCCAAAAAATGGTATGACGCATAGCCCGCGCATACCAGGGTAACCACTTTGCTGGAATAAGTTCGTCTAAGCCGTGTTCCAACAATACCTTGTTAATTCGGTATAACCTAACAATACGCATTTATGAGCCTGTTTCTCTCAATCTTACTTAAATTTTTCTTCTAGGCGGCGCAATCGCGCATCGGCACTTTCTGCTCGATCGCGAAGCGCATTAACTTCGTCACTAAAATGCATAACCGCCAGCTTGTGTGCAGCAAGCTGCTTTTCTTCTACTACGGCGTTTCCGAATACTTTCGCCATGGACGCTAGTGCTGACATCGACTTCTCATGCACAGTTTTCACCGTTTTCAAGGTCTGATGGGCAATAACATCGTTAGTCTTTTGTGCCAGTAACTCTTCAATGTCGATGTCGAGCTGCTGAAACAAGGCACTGACTTGCTGAGCAACATTTAGCTCTCCTTCCAAAAAGAGGGCTTTTTGCTGAATAAGACGAGTCAATTGGCTGGTTTCTTTTAACTCTGGCAAGGTTTGTAGCGACGTTTTAATACAACAGTCTTTTGGCCCAAGGGACGCGACGGCGTCTTCAAACGAGCCTTGTTCGCTGAGTACGTCAATACGGTCAGAAAACGACAGCGTAATACCATACGGAAGCGGCGATATGAACGCGGTAAGCCTAGCGCCAGCAAGCGCTTTTAGCCTTGCTTCGCTGTCTTCGTCTAAAGACAGCAACTTGTTTAAAACCGATTCAGCCGTTGCGGTAACCAGCGCAGAAGTAGGCATTAAAACTTATAACCTCTATGTAGCGCTACAATACCGCCAGTCAGGTTTTGGTAATCACATTGCTCAAAGCCAGCCTGCTCGAACATCCCCTTCAAGGTTTCTTGATCTGGGTGCATACGTATACTTTCCGCAAGGTATTGGTAGCTTTCTGCATCGTTCGCCACTAGCTGACCCATTTTTGGCAAAATGTGAAACGAGTACATATCGTAAAGTTTGCTGAGCTGCTCTGACGTAGGCTTAGAAAATTCTAATACCAGTAAACGGCCGCCTGGTTTTAACACGCGAAAAATAGAATTAAGCGCGTTTTGCTTTTCCGTTACGTTTCTAAGGCCGAACGCCATGGTCACCACATCAAAATGGTTGTCGGGGAAAGGCAGTGCTTCTGCATCAGCTTGCACATAGTCGATATTGCTTACCAAGCCGCGATCGCGCAGCTTATCACGGCCTACTTTCAACATAGACAAGTTGATATCTGCAAGGGTTACGCGCCCTGTAGGGCCTACCAAGCGAGAGAACTTGGCGGTTAAATCGCCAGTACCACCGGCTATATCCAATACTTTATTGCCCGCGCGAACACCGCTGCAGTCTATTGTGAAACGCTTCCATAAACGATGCACTCCCATCGACATAAGGTCGTTCATTACGTCGTACTTTGCTGCAACAGAGTCGAAAACATTAGCAACCAAAGAGGCTTTTTGCCCTTTATCCACCTGTTTGAAACCAAAGTGCGTTGTATGCTCAGTAGCATTGTCGATTGCAGAGTCTGCTTGCGTAGCGGGAGTTTGATTGTCGCTCATGACAGTCCTGTAATTTGAATATTTTTATTAATGCCGAAGTGTATAGGATTGTGTGCTCAAGCAAAAGCTTTATGCCTGACTGTCTCCTGATGTAAATCAAGCCTTTGACCTTCACAAAAGCGGAGCCTGCAAGGCACAAGCTCCCTTGTTTAGAAGACTAGAGCAGCTTGCTCTACACTACCTGATTGTTTGTGCCCCAACTATAGGCAACAATGGCACTGATCTCTTGCAAAGAACGGCCGCTTTCCTCATGCCATTGCGCAAATGCGGCATTGGCCGCCGACAGCGACTTTTTCGAGGTTAAGCCACCGTCAATAATTTCATTCTTTCGCAAGTAATCTTCCACGTCACGAGAGAATAAAAACGTGTCTATGCCCAGTGCACGAAGCATGTAGGGGCCGGTGTTGCCACCTAATCGCGCACCGCGTTTTTTCAAAAACGCCCAAAGCTCAGTGATATTGTCTTTTTCAAAGCCTGCTACGAACTTACCAAAGCTGCCGTGCTCCAGGGCTACGTCTTTGATCATCATGGCATTGTCACGCACTGTCATCACTTTTTTATAGTTGCGAACAATGCGCTTATCTGACGCTTTTTGCTCTAGCATTTCATCGGGCATCAACAACACTTTATCAATGTCGAACCCGAAAAATACGGTTTCAAAGTCGGGCCACTTTTGCTCAATAACTCGCCACACGAAGCCTGACTGGAACACTTTTTTGGTCATCGCCGCTAAAAAACGGTCGTCAGGAATGGCTTCAATTTGCGCTTTAGAAAGTGGTGCTTGGAGCATAGCTTCAAGCACCCTTTCACCGCCTTTGCGCTCGCACGCTCGGCGGTAGATAGATTGAAAAGACTCTAGCTTAGACTCTTTCATGTGTGCCTAGCCTTTAATACCGCTGTGACGAAGCAAAGCGTCAACTTGCGGCTCGCGCCCCCTAAAAGCAACAAACAAGTCCATAGGAGGCTTACTGCCGCCCATTTCTAAAATGTTTTCTAAGAACGCTTTGCCCGTGTCACGGTTAAAAATGCCATCCTCTTCAAACTTGCTGTACGCGTCGGCAGAAAGCACCTCGGCCCACTTATAGCTGTAATAGCCCGCTGCGTATCCACCAGCAAATATGTGACCAAAGCCGTTTTGGAAACGGTTAAACGATGGAGGAATGACCACGGCCACCTCTTCACGTACTTTATCCAATGTGCCCTGTACGTCTACCTCACTGCCCTTTTCGCTATGCAGTAAGAAGTCGAAAAGACTGAATTCAAGCTGGCGTACCATCTGCATCGCTGACTGGTAATCCCGTGCAGCAAGCATACGCTCTAATAAATCAGCAGGAAGCGGTTCGCCAGTTTCATAGTGACCAGAGATAAAGTTAAGCGCGTCTTCTTCCCAGCACCAGTTTTCTAAAAATTGGCTTGGCAATTCAACCGCATCCCACGGTACACCGTTAATACCCGACACACCCGCTACGCGCATTTTAGTAAGCATGTGGTGAATACCATGGCCAAACTCATGGAACATGGTTACCACTTCATCGTGGGTAAATAGCGCTGGCTTATCCCCTACAGGTGCGTTGAAGTTACAGGTAAGGTACGCAACGGGTAGCTGTAATTCGCCATTCATTTTTTCACGACGTACGCGACATTCATCCATCCACGCGCCGCCACGCTTTTTAGCTCGTGCGTATAAGTCTAGGTAAAAGCTGCCGCGCATCACATCGGCATCGTCAGTAATGGTGAAGTACCGTACGTCCTTATGCCATGTGTCGATGCCTGGCTGCTCGATAATCTTTAAGCCATACAGGCGGTGCACCACCTCAAACAGGCCAGACAGTACTTTATCTTCTGGGAAATAAGGGCGCAGCATTTCATCAGAAATCGTGTACTTTTCCTGTTTCAGTTTCTCGCTGTAATACGGTAAATCCCATGCCGCTAGCTCGCTAACACCATGCTTGTCTTTCGCGTATGCTCGTACTTCTTCGAGTTCTTTTTCTGCCTGAGGCTTAGACTTAGCCGCTAAATCACGCAAGAACCCGATGACCTGATCGGTAGAGTCTGCCATTTTGGTTGCTAATGAACGCTCTGCATAGCTTGAAAAGCCTAGCAATTCAGCCAGTTCAGTACGCAGCGTTAAAGTCTCTTTGATTATATCGGTGTTATCCCACTTACCCGCATTAGGGCCTTGATCAGACGCTTTTGTGGCATAGGCGCGATACATTTCTTCGCGAAGTTCGCGATTATCCGCGTAAAGCATTACAGGTAAATAAGACGGAATGTCTAACGTAAACAACCAGCCTTGTAAGTCTTTTTGGTGCGCAGCTTGCGCCGCAGCTTCAAGGGCTGACTCTGGCATACCGGCAAGTTCAGCTTCATCGGTAATGTGTTTTGTCCAGCCCATAGTGGCGTCCATCACATTATTAGAAAAGGTTGACGATAGCTCGCTTAGCTTTGCCTGAATCTCTGCAAAACGCTTCTTTTTCTCTGCGGGAAGCGCTACACCTGACAATGTGAAATCGCGAACGGCGTTTTCAATCACTTTCTGCTGCTCTTCGCTTAAGGTCGCAAATTCGTCAGACGCTTTGAGGGAAGCATAAGCATTGTAAAGGCCTTCGTGCTGGCCTACCCAAGTTCCATATTCCGATAATAGTGGCAAACACGCATCGTGGGCTTCACGCAATTCATCGCTGCTCACCACGCTATTCATATGAGACACCGGCGAGAACATTTTGCTTAAACGGTCGTCCACCTCTTCAAGGCGAAGCACTAGATTCTGGTAAGAGTAATCTTTCGACGCCACGACCTCTTCTATTTCGTTTTTACATGCCGCAATGGCCTTTTCAATTGCAGGCTTAATAGAGGCTGGTTCAATAGCAGAAAAAATTGGTAGTCCATCTACCATTTCTATTGCAGGGGTTGTCATAATCTTTTTCACTCTTAACGCTTTGATAGAATAATGATGGGGCTTCGCTGACTAAAAACAAGTTATTGTTTACGCATCTGTTGACCTGTTTTGAAGTTACTTCTAGTTTAAGGCTATGGATCACGAAACTGCACCATAGATCGTTAAACTGAGCGCTCTTTTCCATGTAGGGGTAGTCGTCAGATTTGCCTAATCTCACATCACGGCGGCTCCAGGCATGTCGCAAATGTCGCATCTAATCCTTTTGTCTACTTTGTCTCCTAGTCGTATTACAGCTATAATTCTGATTAATAAATCTACAAGGTATTGATATGAAAACCTTAACATCAGGCGAAATAGCCTCGTACTGCGACGTAAACCTTCGCACTGTAATTCGATGGATTGAAAGCGGAAAGCTTAAGGGCTTCAAGCTTCCGGGACGTGGTAACAATCGTATTCTTGTTGAGGACTTTATTGAGTTCCTTGAACGCCATGATATGCCTATTCCTGATGCGCTCAGAGGGATTGCCTCACCATCCATCCTGATCGTAGACGACGAGATGCCGGTGGCCAAGTCGATACAGCGTGTGGCAAGACGCGCAGGCTTCGATTCGTACATAGCGACTGGGGGATTCCAAGCGGGAATCATGTTAAGCCAGTACGAGCCTAAAGTTATGACGCTGGACCTTAGTATGCCTGGCATGGATGGCTATAGTGTTATCGAATTCACCCGAGAACAAAGCAAATACAAAGATTTGAAAATTATCGTCATATCAGCCTTAGATGACATAAGTCTTGAGCGTGCGCTGGAAATCGGTGCTGATGCGACGCTTCAAAAGCCTTTCTCAAATCATGATCTTACCAATGTGCTAGAGCAATTCATGTCACTGTAGTTTGAATAAGAAGGAAATGACTATGTCTTGGCCAGCAACGTGCATTTTAATCGCTCTATGGTTTACTTTAGTCCCGCTTTCAGCTGAGGGAAAAGCGCTAACGTTTGGCGTTGTTCCTCAGCAATCTGCCAAGAAAATGACCGAAAAGTGGCAACCATTTATTGATTATGTGAGTAATTACACTGGTCTTAACGTTGAATTTAGAACGGCCAAAGACATTCCTACTTTCGAAGCTAACCTAACTGCCGGACTTTATGACTTGGCCTACATGAACCCTTATCATTTTGTGGTTTTTAACGACTCTGTGGGTTATCGCGCACTTGCTCATCAGGCAGACAAAA
Source organism: Alteromonas alvinellae (assembly GCF_902705805.1). Classification (NCBI taxonomy): domain Bacteria; kingdom Pseudomonadati; phylum Pseudomonadota; class Gammaproteobacteria; order Alteromonadales; family Alteromonadaceae; genus Alteromonas; species Alteromonas alvinellae. The sequence continues at coordinate 24,202 of NZ_CACSIH010000211.1, forward strand.
AAATACGTGGGCTGATTGTGGTCCACAAAGACAGTCCAATTCAAACGCTTTCAGATTTAAACGGGTCTGAAATTGCTTTTCCTGCGCCCGCCGCGTTTGCAGCGACTATTATCACTAGCGCTCACTTACGCAAAAATAACATCGTATTCATTCCTCGTTACGTGAAATCTCACGACTCGGTTTACTTATCAGTGCAGCGTAATTTTTTTAAAGCAGGTGGCGGAATTTTTCGCACGTTTAATATCTCTCCAGAAGCAATAAAAAATGACCTTCGTGTGCTGTGGCAAAGTGAGGGCTATACGCCCCACCCCATCGCGACGCACCCAAAAATGGCAGAAGACGATAGACAAGCTATTCTTAATGCATTGATTGCATTATCTAATGACAGCAGTAAGTCCTCAATTTTAAGTGACATTGGATTGGGCGGATTTATTGCCTCTAGAGACAGCGATTGGGACGACGTAAGAAACCTAGGAATTGCGTCACTTTCAAGACCGCACCTATGAGAAATGAACATATGAAGCTGTCGTTACGGTTTAAAACGATTACCGGAATTGCAAGTATCGCTGCACTTTTGCTGCTGGTGCTCCTTGTGACTGTGTTTCAATTGTTAAACGATCTTGTTGACAGCAACATCAAAAAATCTGCAGACACCACGGTTGCACTTTTTGTATCTACAACAAAGAATGCTTTTTTAAGCTATGACTTAGCTTCACTTGATGCCGATGTATCCGAAATATTAACCAACCCTAATATTTCATACGTGAGAGTAAAAGATAAAACAAACAATATATTCGTAGAGAAAGGTAGTGAAGCCGCGCTTAGTCGTCCCTTTGAAGCTGACTTGTCGGTGTCAGAAGCTGACGATGGTGTATATGACACCCGTGCTCCAATTATGGTAAACAATACCTTATACGGCTATGTTGAAATTGGCCTAAACATAGCCTCAGTTACTGAATCGGTCTCTAGGGTTAGAAGCTGGACGGTAACCCTCGCTCTGATGGAGTTCGTTCTAGTTGGTTTGTGTTCGTATTTACTCGGCTCCTTTTTAATGTCTCAGCTTCAGCAGCTTTTGCAGGGTGCTAAGCACTTAGGTGAGGCGGTAAGAAACAATAACTATAAAGAAGTTTTTGTTCCTGTTAGGGGGAAAGATGAATTAAGCGAGCTCGCTGAGGCATTTAATCAACTCGTTGAGCGGCTAAAGGAAGAGTACGAACAGCGCCAGCGTGCACAAGATGACCTTAAAGAGCTAAACACACTTCTCGAAGAAAAAGTGCAAGACCGGACAGCCTTACTTAACCAGAAAAACTATCAGCTAGAAGAAACGAACAAAGATTTAAAAGAGACCCAAGTACAACTTCTTCAGGCTGAAAAAATGGCATCAGTAGGGCAACTCGCAGCTGGTGTTGCCCACGAAATTAATAACCCTGTAGGTTTTGTTAGCAGCAACATTTCAACACTCAGTGAATACGTTGCGACTTATCAAATGATTTTTTCGCAGATTCAGGTTGTTTTAGACGAGAAGGATGAGCAAAAACGCGCGCTTGCTCTCAATAAACTAGAAAAAATGCTGGGCAATCAAGATATGGCTTTCATCAATGAAGATATTTCCGACTTGCTCGGTGACTCTCGCGAAGGCTTGCAGCGCGTTGCTGAGATAGTGAAAGGGCTTAAATTGTTTTCTCGCGTTGATAGCGATCAAATGCAAAAACACAACATTAATGATTGTGTGCGAACCACATTGGCCATGGTTAATAACCAACTAAAATACATATGTACAGTAGAAACGCATTTAGGAAGGATCCCTGACGTAGATATGAACGTTGGTAAAATATCTCAAGTGATAACTAACCTTCTCATTAACGCTGGTCAAGCTATTGAAGCTACTGGCAAAAACGGAAAAATTATTATCACAACGTGCACTGTTGGCGAGTTTGTTGAGTTACGAGTAGAAGATTCCGGCTGCGGAATACCGCCAAGCCACCTTGATAAGCTGTTTAATCCTTTTTTCACTACAAAACCGGAAGGACAAGGAACGGGTTTAGGACTTTCAATTTCATTTGGTATTGCGCAAGAACACGGTGGAACGCTATCTGCTTCTAGCACCGAAGGAGAAGGCAGTACATTTACGCTAGCGCTTCCAACCAACCCAGTTTCCAAAGACTCACAAAATAACGGTGAGACTAATAATGCATGAAGTTATAGTGTCAAATAATGCAATAGCATGTGATATTAGTTACGTCGCGTATAAGGATAATTTTTTATGACAGAGCCTACTGAACAAGCTTCAACCTATACCGTGCTATTTGTCGACGACGAACCTAATATTCTTCGTGCAATTAAACGCGCGCTCTTCACTATGGATATTACGCTACTGCTTGCTGACAGCGGTGCTAAAGCACTCGAACTGATGAGTAATCACGAGGTCCACGTTGTAATCTCAGACATGAAAATGCCTCAAATGTCAGGCGCTGAGCTTCTTGAGCAAGTTGCTATTAATTACCCCGATACATTTAGAGTTGTACTTACAGGATATGCCGATATCGAATCAACCATTAAAGCCGTTAACCAAGGTAAAATTCATCGATATCTTCAAAAGCCGTGGGATAACCAAGAATTAATATCTGTGGTTGAGGAAGGGCTAGAGCGGGTTAAATTGAAGGCCGAAAATACGCGTCTTCAAAAACTTACTCGCCTTCAAAACAGAAAGCTTAGAGACGTAAACGCTTCGCTGGAACAAGTGGTTCAAAAGCGCACGCGCCAGATAAAAGCAGCGCTAAATAAAATCGAAAAACACAACCTTGCAATGGAGCAGGTGCTGTTCAACGTGATAAGCATTAATCCAAACATCAACGGTAAGTTTGCTATTGAGGTGAGTGAGTTAGCGTCGAAACTTGCGCGTATTGCTCGTTTAGAGAAAGACGAAATAAAACAAGTGCGCTATGCCGGCCTTATTTGTGAGCTAGGCCTGCTAGGGCTTGAAACCGAAGATTTCAAAGCGCCATTTTCAAAGCTTAAATATCAACAGCAACAAAATTACTTGTCGCAAACCAAACAGGCGGCACTGATCCTCGCGCCGGCGCACGAGCTGCATCAAGTTTCAGATATCATCGAGTTTCAATTCGAGCACTACAATGGCTCTGGTTTGTATAACAAAGTTGCCAAAGAAATTCCCGCAGGCGCGCGTATTTTAGCGATTGCCCGAGATTATTGGCGCTTGGTAACCGGCAGAATGAGTGGTGTGGAAATGAGCCCTCGCGATGCCAAATTAGAAATGAAAAAGCACCGAAATACCCGCTATGACGGCGAGTTTTTGGACCTTTTACTCGAAGCTGAAGATGTGACAACGTCTAAACTGCTCTCGACATCATTGAAAGCCACGCAGCTTAAGGCGGGCATGGTCCTCGCCCAAAATTTGTATAACGATAGTCACATCCTTATCCTTCCCGAGGGACATGTGTTTAGTGATGCCACCATTCAAAAACTCGTGCACTTTGAAGAAGAGCGTGGAAAAGCGTTTAGTATTCAAATAGAACCAGAAGAGCTTTCTGCTACTATAAGTAAATAAGCTTTAAAGGTTTCGTGTTGAAAACAGGACGGGCGGTGCATGAATATGCCTCGCTTTACCTTAGCCTTTTTATTAGGCTGCACTGTCCCCATTGATAAACTAAATGAAATTCCCTAAAGCAAATCTCGGTCTTTTAATCACTCTTTATAACAAGACCGATAGAGAATGATTTGCTGTGCGAACCTACCGAAGGCATCTATGCTTATCGTTTATGTTCGCCTAACCGACAAAGAAGGCTTTTTGAATGACACATTTTGATTATATATGTATTGGCGGTGGCAGCGGTGGTATCGCATCTGCAAACCGTGCAGCTAAACATGGAAAGAAGGCCGCCATTATTGAAGCGAAAGATATTGGCGGTACTTGCGTGAACGTTGGCTGCGTGCCTAAAAAAGCCATGTGGTACGGAGCCCAAATTGCTGAAGCTATCCACCGCTACGCACCTGAATACGGGTTCGATTTGTCGGTAAATCACTTTAGCTGGGACAGCCTGATTGCCAGCCGCCAGGCTTATATTGAGCGTATTCATGCCTCTTACGACCGCGTGCTTACTGCAAACGACGTTACCTTAATTCGCGGATTTGCAAAGTTTATTGATAACAACACGGTAGAAGTCAACGGCGAAAAGTACACGGCTGACCATATTACGATTGCTGTAGGCGGCCGCCCAATCATCCCAGATATTGAAGGTGCTGAGTACGGTATTGATTCTGATGGTTTCTTTGCCCTAAAAGAGCAGCCTAAGCGCGCTGTCGTCGTTGGCGCAGGCTACATTGGCGTTGAACTGGCTGGCGTTCTTCACGCCCTTGGCACAGAATCGCATCTGGTAGTTCGCAAACACGCGCCGCTTAGAAATTTCGACCCGCTTATTCACGAAACTTTGGTTGATATGATCCACGCTGAAGGCTGCAAACTGCACGACCACGCGAGCGTTGAGAAAGTAGAAAAAGCTGACGACGGTGAGCTATCAGTACACTTAACCAATGGCGAAGTGCTAAAAACTGACTGCCTGATTTGGGCGATTGGCCGTAAACCCTCTACCGACAAAATTGATATTGAAAATACCGACGTTGAGTTAAGTGATGACGGTACAGTTAAAGTAGATAAGTATCAAAATACCACAGCCAAAAACGTGTACGCAGTTGGTGATATTACCGGTGAAGCAGAGCTTACTCCGGTAGCAGTTAAGGCTGGTCGTTTGCTTAGCGAACGTTTATTTAACGGCCAAAAAGACGCTCACATGGATTACTCGATGATTCCAACCGTAGTGTTTAGTCACCCACCCATTGGCACTATTGGCTTAACCGAGCCAGAAGCTGTCGAAGAATATGGCGAGGACAACATCAAGGTTTACACTTCGAGCTTTGCGTCTATGTACACCGCGGTAACCCGCCACCGTCAAATGACCAAGATGAAGCTGGTATGCGCGGGTAAAGACGAAAAAGTGGTAGGCCTTCACGGTATTGGGCACGGCATGGACGAAATTCTGCAAGGCTTCGCCGTTGCCATAAAAATGGGTGCGACCAAAGCCGACTTTGATGCGTGTGTAGCTATTCACCCTACCAGTGCAGAAGAGTTTGTTACGATGACCTAAGAATAGGTGCTTAATTGAGTACTTTCTCACAAAAACCGGCATTTACTAGCAAGTAAATGCCGGTTTTTTTGCGTGCTTAACTTACTTTTTCTAGCTCCACGGGCACGCCATTTAGCACCGCATTTCCCGATAATTCGTCTACCTGTAAATCGTCAGTAAGAATATTGGTGTTTACCCCAGGGTTCTGACTTGCCACAGACAGCTTTATGCCTTTTTTGTTGTGCCCCCATCCATGGGGAATAGATACCACGCCGGGCATAATTGCATCTGTGATTTCAGCCTCTATGGTTAGCCGGCCAACCCGCGATTTCACACTTACCTCATCGCCATCTGCAATGCCGTATTTTGCCCCGTCATCAGGGTGAAGCTGCAACGTACAGCGGTTATTACCTTTCACCATACGAGTGCTGTTATGCAGCCACGAGTTATTGGTTTTAATATGCCGGCGCCCTATCAAAACGACGGACTGATTTTGCGGCGTAGCATGTTTCGCTTTTCCAAAGAAATGCGCGTTAACCCTGTCTAAATCAGCCATGAAATAATCAAAGTCTAAGTGAATCTTCTTATCTTCATGGAACAAGGCATTAGGCAAAGACGGTTGTAGCGGCCCCAAGTCGATACCGTGTGGGTGTGCTTTAAGCGTATCAATCGACAACCCTTCTAAGGGAATGTCGGGTGAAGTTTGATTTAAGTTAGGCTGAGCGTCTCTGCTTTCGTTTGCCCCTCGACCATACAGCCCAGCTTGTAATAAATCGTCAACCACACCTTTAGGCTGCTTATCCCAAAGTGCCGCATAGTGTGCGGTACCTTTGCCGTTTAGCGCGTCGAGTCTTTCAGCCAAAGATAGATAAATTTGCCAATCGGTAAGCTGATCTTCATCAATGTCTACCACCGCTTCAGAGTACTTAGCAAAATTTCGCACGGCAAAGTTGTGAAAAACAATATCGTAGTGGTCGCGCTCTAGCGCGGTTACCGGAGGAAGGATCACATCAGCATGACGGGAGGTTTCGGTAATGTAAAAGTCTACCGCAACCATAAAGTCGAGTTCATCAAATGCCTTATCAAGCTGCTCTGCATTTGGCGTAGTGACCACGGGATTACCTGCACCAATTACCATGGCTTTTATTTGCCCTTCTCCGGGGGTTAAGATTTCCTCTGCTAAACACGCTACCGGGTATTCACCCGCAAACGCCGGAAGTCCCCGTACGCGAGAGGTAAATCCGCCCATACTGCCCTTGCCTGATACAGGTAATACGTCAGCGGCTGGCTGAGTAAACATCATGCCACCCCGCTTATCTAGGTTTCCGGTGAGCATATTAAACAGCATGATTAGATACTGAGTGAGCGTACCAAACGCTTGTACGCTAGCCCCCATCCTTCCATAACAAACTGCAGACTCAGCATTGCAGAAGTCCAAAACAAGCTGAGTGATTTGTGAAGCCGAAATACCGGTAAACTCGCTCACCTTTTGTGGTGAATAATCGCGAACGTATTTTTCAACCGCTTTTATATCCTCGGCATAAGGTAAAATTTCATCCGCCTTGTGTAGCTGCTTTTCAAACAATACATGCAACATAGCCAGCAGTAATAGCGCGTCACTGCCTGGACGAATAAAGTGATGTTCACAGCTGATATCGGCAGTTTCGCTGCGTTTAGGGTCGATAACGACGACCTTCCCTCCACGTTTTTGAATGCTCTTTAAACGCTTTTTCACGTTTGGCACGGTCATAATGCTGCCATTAGAGGCCAGCGGATTACCGCCGATGATCATAAAGTGCTGCGTGTGATCAATATCAGGAATAGGAATTTGGGAAATATGACCAAACAGTCGTCGACTAACAATGTGATGTGGCAACTGGTCAACGGAGGTAGCGGAATAGCGGTTGTGCGACTTGAGGGCACGATAGAAATACGGCCCGAATAATATTGAGCCCATATTGTGCGCATTGGGATTACCTAAATACACACCAACCGCATTGTTACCGTGTGCCCGCTGGATGTGGTGTAACTTGCTTGCGACCAAATCAAAGGCTTCATCCCACCCTATCTCTTCCCATGCGCTGTCTTCCGATGCACTCGCCTCGCGGTCAAGTCTTACCCTTTTTACAGGGCGCTTCAAGCGGTCAGGATCATCGTACAAGTCTTTTAACGCACTCGCTTTCGGGCAAATATGGCCTTGGCTAAAGGGGTTATCTTTATCCCCTTTTATTGACAGTATCTGACGGCCTTTCGTCGCCACCTCAATACCACACATTGCTTCACAAAGCGTACAAGTAGAATAATGCATTTGTTGTTCAGCGTTGCTCACGGTAATTCCTACACAATTCACTGTTAATGACCTGTTACGAAATTAGCGATTATTGCTGTAATAGACAAGCATCACTGAAAGTGATGGGAAGAAAAAGACACCTCGCCCGTATTAGGCGAGGTGGTATTGGTTAGAAAGAGTAACTCACACCAAGGGTTGCTGTGGTGCCTAACCCTTTAATATTGTAGCCACCGTAGGTGTATGACTGAGCGCGCGCAGGATAGTAATCGCTGTTAAACAGGTTTTCTACGCCCATAAACGCGTTCCAGTTTTCAGCGAACTGGTACTGTCCACTTAGGTTAACAATATTATAGCTTGATATAGGTCCTTGATCGCCCACATAGTCGCCGTCAGCATTCGGCGAGAAGCGTTTACGATCACCCACATAAAGATAGCTAACTGTTAGCGATAAAGTGTCTGATGGCTTCCAATTTACGTTTGCTGTTGCTTTGGGTGGACTAATTTGGCGAGAGCCAAGGTACACATCAGCTTCGGTATTTTTCCCTTCAACGTAACTATATGTGGCTACCACGTGGAGCGTTTCTGAAATTCGATAGTCTACTAAGCCTTCATAACCCCAAATTTCCTGCGGTGCGCGAACAGGCTCATACACACCTGTCACCTCGTTGAACCTATTGGTCGTACCGAGTTCAGATGTACTTCTGTAAGCCGCAACTTCAAGGCGTACCTGGTCGAAAAGAGAGGTGAAGCCCACTTCGTAGTTATCGATGATAGAAGCTTCCGTTTGGATAAGACCAATATCATCTACCGTTGCAGCGCGCAGTAGACGGCCAATGTCAGCGATGTCTGAACCTTGCGAGTAATTGAAGAACGGGCTAAAGCTGTCGCTCCAGTTGTACTTTATCGCGATGTTATAAGTAGTTGCGTCGTAATCTATAGTGTCACCCTTAACCTGAAGAGGAACAGAACATTGAGTTTCAGAGCGACACAGCTTCAGTGTTTCGTAGTCATCAACCGATAAGTCGATGCTTTCCCTTCTCACACCAGCCTTTACGATAACGTCGTCGCTAATTACCCATTTCGTTTGTAAAAAGCCAGCTAAGCTGTCCATTTCCATTTCAGGTACCCATACGCGCCCATCAACCAGCGGCTGTGAGGTAGTGTCTTTTAGCGCGTCGATACCATAGATAAACGTGGCTTCTACGCCATCGAAATCAATGGCAGTATTAAACGTTGCGCGAGCGCCGCGCTTTTCAGAGCGAATAATAGACTGGCCGCCGTCGTAGCCTTCATCGGGGTTAGCTAAGTTAGGCGAAAAGAAGAATACGTTCTCAATATCTTGCGAGTACACATCAAGCGTCATTTCACTGTTTACAAAGATATTGCTGTCTGTGTATTTCAGGGTGATGTTCTCATTTCCGTCAGGCCCCTGAGGTTTCCCGCGTTTTTGCAACGCTTCAGGTACGTGAATAGCGTAGGTTTTAACACCTTCGTTGATGTCTCCGGGAACATCTCCCAAATCAGTTTTTTGTTGAGAGCTAAAGTAGTTGTAGCTAAATTGAAGGCGTTTCTCTTGATCGAAATCGTAACCTAATTTGGTAAAGTAATTCTGTGTTTCAGCGTCTGACAGGCCGTACTGCAAACCTAAGATGTCGCCTTCTGCATCGCGCTGAACGCCGTTTTCCTCGTAACTGGCGGTAACAAGGTAATCGAAATTCTCCACCTTGCCGTTAATCGCAGCTGAAATACGCGCACCGGCTGACTCTTCAAGCTTCACTGCGCTAAAACGTGAAGACAAACTCACTTGGCCTTCATGCGTGTCTTGCGCTGTTGCTTGTTTGGTAATGTAGTTGATAATACCGCCTGACGCTCCATTGCCATAAACAGACGTAGCGCCCTTAATTACCTCAATTCTAGCAAGCGCGCTAGGGTCAATCGTTTTCACACCTAACGAGCCATTTCTAAGCGGCGTGGACTGAGGCACACCGTCAATCATCACAAGCGGAGCTCGTCCGCGCAACGACTGGCCAGTATTGCTCGAACTACCTGTATCTGGAGCTAAGCCCGGCACCATCTGCGCTAACAAGCTCTGTAACTCGGGGTTTACCTTCAGGTGATCTTCAATCTGCTTTCTTGAAATAACGGTGATTGACGCTGGTACTTCATCAATACTTTCAATAACACGGCTTCCAGAAACGATAATACGTTCCATATCCTTTGGGGCATCATTAGCAAAAGAAGGCGCACTAACGGCTAAGGCAATGAGCGTAAGCGATGGTCTAAACATGAAAACTCTTTTAAGAAAATAGGTTACGAAAGGCGCGTTATACTAAAGGTGTAGATGCGCAATGTAAAGCTAATGAAAATTATTCTCATTATCTTGGGTGGTTTTAATAATAAGCGTTAGATAATGAAATCTAGATGAGATGAATTTGAAGCCCGTCGCTCAGCCATAAAAGCGCGTCATTTGTAATGGCGTTTATACCAAAAATAAAACCCTGTAATTGTAAAAAACGCTGGAAGTAATGCGATAAATAACCAGATGAATTCGAGCAATGGGCCTGCGAAATCGCCTATGTGAAATTTGTATTTGAAGTTCCAAACCTGCGTCGCTATGTTCGCTTTTGATGCATCGTAATAACCCGTTATTTCTCCATTTTGAGGGTTTGTCCAAACCCAGCTGTAGGCGTGAGACTCGCCGGGGTTTTGCATTCTGAAACCTATGTGTTCGCCTGAATTTTGTGGAAAGTAAATGCGAAATAGTGACGCATTGGGAAAAACTTCCATGGCATTTTGGTAGGCGTCATCAATCGCCACTGGTGTGATATTCGTGTCGTAAGTTAACGGCTCTGGAACTGGCCTAGTCTCGACCTCTGAAAAAGTAACAGCTTCCACCACCTGCTGCGTAGCGCCTTTCCAATTAAACGCCATACCGCTAAACGCGATAAGTATGAGCGGTATAGCTAAATAAACGCCCAGCACTGTATGAAGTTGATACATGAGAATTCGAAACTTAGCGCGGCGTTTAATCGCAAGGCGTTTTATTCTATTTTTTGGCTTGACCCAAAGGTAAAAACCCACAATTACTTCAAGAAGTAGAACTAAGGCACTAACAGACACCCAATTTCGAAGTGGCCTTTCGTTATCACCATCTTGATACAACAGCCATCGATGAATAGCCATGGTGAACCCATAAAACGTGCTGTAATAACCGTATCTATGAAGTATTTCGGCAGAGTTGGGGTTTACGCTTACGTATTCGCCATTGTTGAGCTTCGCTTGCCAAGCGAGCTCATGGTCTGACTCGGGCATTAAAAGCTCAATTTTCTTACCCGTCTGGTTTTCTAACGAGTTCACAATACTGGAAAGCGGTAGCGGCGAGCCTTGAGGCTTTATGGTCCACTTTTCTGGCTGGACCAAGGTTTGGATATCTTTTGCATAAATGAGCAGCGCACCGGTGATACTGAGGCAAATAATAAATAACCCACACGCCAGCGCTAAAATAAGATGCAGTCGTCGTACCCAAAGTTTCAAAACAGCGCTCACATATTGCGAAATAAATGCGAATAGTAACGATTATCGAGAATAGTTCAATGAAAGTTAAACGCTAAAATCAGACTTACAATCGCATTAGGTAAATGAATCTCTCCCACTTTGAAGTAAGATTAACCTTAGCTTTACAATTCAAGAGTGCGTCATTTCAGGCTAACTCATGTACTCTGATGTAGACAGAAAATAAATAACAAGCGGTTGGAAACACAATTATGATAGAGACAAAGAAAAGTTTACTGGCCATCACGCTAGTAAGTGCTTTGGGCTTAGGTGTAGTACCTACCACATTCGCCCAGAACGACAGTGAAGAAAAAACAGAACCCGAGCTTGAAACGTGGGAAGTCAGCAACCCACCTTATGCATTAAACGAAGTCACTATCAAAACAAACGAAACCACGTGGTCTAGCTTAGACGTTGCACCAAACGGCGAGTTCATGGTTTTTGATATGCTGGGCGACTTGTACAAAGTTAGCATGAGTGGCGGCGATGCGACGCCGCTTACGCAAGACTTCGCATGGAATATTCACCCTTCAATTTCTCCAGACGGCAAGCAAATCGCATTCATCTCGGATAAAGATGGATTAAGCAATGTATGGGTTATGGACATTGACGGCAGTAATCTACGTCAGGTAACCAAAGAGAAAAGCAATCTTATCCACTCTCCTAAGTGGAGCCCAGACGGTGAATACCTAGTGGTTACCAAAGGCATTATGTCTAGCCGTAGTATTCCGGCTGGCGAGATTTGGATGTACCACAAATCAGGTGGTGACGGCCTACAAATTAAAGCTCGTAACAGCGGAAAGCGCGACCAACAAAACATTGCCGACCCTGTATTCTCTCATGACGGCAAGTACATTTACTTTACCGAAAATACCGTTCCGGGTGCCCGCTTTGAATATAACCGCGACCCGTTAGAAGGCATTTTTGCTATCACTCGCTACGACCGCGAAACCGGCGAAGAGAGCCGCTATATTAGCGGTACGGGCGGCGCTGTAGTCCCTACACCTTCACCTGACGGTAAATACATCGCTTTTGTGCGTCGTGTTAAAGATAGAACCGCGCTTTTCATAAAAGACATCAAAACAGGTGTAGAAACACCACTGACGTTAGAACTAGAGCGAGATATGCAAGAAGGCTTTGGCTCGGAAGGTTACTTTGCCTACTTCGACTGGATGCCAGACAGCAGCAAAATCGTATATTGGACAGGTGGTAAGTTCCACACCATCGACGTGAAAGATAAAACCACCAGCACCATGGACGTAACCGTTGAAGGCACGGTGAAATTCGCAGATGCGCTTCGCTTTGACGTTGATGTAGCGCCAGATGAATTTGACGTTCGTATGATTCGCTGGTCTCAAATGTCGCCCGACGGTAAAACCGTTCTCTTCCAAGCGCTAGGTAAACTTTATGTGCGCGATGTGAAGTCAGGCAAAATTAAACGATTAACGAAACAAAACGATCACGACGAATACTATCCGCGTTTTTCTAACGATGGAAAGTCGATTGTTTATACGACTTGGAATGACCAAGACCTAGGTACCGTTCGCGTGGTTTCTGCTCGCGGTGGTAAAGGAAAAGTTATTACCCAGCAGCCAGGTCACTACATTGAGCCGTCGTTCTCTGCCGATGGCGAGAAAGTGGTTTTCCGCAAATTTACCGGCGGCTACTTACTAGACCCCAAATACTCGGTTGAGCCAGGTATTTACGTAGCGGACCTTGAAGAAGACACGGTAGAAAAAGTCTCTGAAGGCGGCTATAACGCGCATTTCGCAGGTAACGATGACCGGGTGTACTTCACCGAATCAGCGGGCGGCGAAGCTTACTACGAAACCCAGCTTTCAAGCGTTAACCTTAAAGGTAACGACAAGCGAACTCACCTTTACGGTGCAGATAAGGTAAGTGAGTACAAACTTTCACATGATAAGAAATGGGTTGCGTTTGTTTACCAGTTCAAAACGTATGTGGCGCCGTTTGTCGAAAATGGCAAGCGCATTACCATAGGCCCGAACATGACCTCACTGCCGGTAACGCAGCTTTCAAGCCGCGCGGGTGAATATTTAACGTGGTCGCCTGACAATAAAACCCTAAGCTGGTTTAACGGCCCTACGCTATTTAGCCGTTCACTTGATGAAGCCTTTGCCTTTGTTGATGGCGCTGCGGAAACCTTACCTGAGCCAGTAGCTGAAGGTATGGATTTGTCGTTCACCACTAAAGCTGATAAGCCATCTGGTTACAAAGCTTTGGTTGGCGGTAAAGTGGTAACCATGCGCGATGCCGACAACACCCAAGAGGTGATTGAAGATGGCGTTGTGCTGATTAAAGACAACCGCATTGAAGCAGTGGGTAAACGTGGTGATGTGACCATTCCTGATGATGCAATGCAAATAGACACAACGGGAAAAACCATTATCCCAGGGCTTGTTGATGCACACGCTCACGGCTCGCAGGGCCGCAATGAGATTATTCCTCAGCAAAACTGGAGTCAGTACTCGAATGTGTCATTCGGTGTTACGACCATTCATGACCCTTCAAACGACACGACAGAAATTTTTGCTGCGGCAGAATTACAGCGTAAAGGCGATATTGTTGCGCCGCGTATCTACTCCACCGGCACTATTTTATACGGTGCAGAAGGACTAGGTTATAAAGCGATTATCAACAATTATGAAGATGCCTATTTCCACGTAGAGCGCTTGAAAGAAGCCGGTGCTATTTCCGTGAAAAGCTACAACCAGCCCCGTCGTGACCAGCGTCAGCAAGTGCTGTGGGCAGCAAAAAATCAAGAGATGATGGTAGTGCCTGAAGGAGGCGGTAAGCTTCAGCAGAACCTGACTATGTTGGTAGATGGCCATACGGGTCTTGAGCACAGCATTCCTGTGGAAAAAGGCTACAGTGATGTTACTCAACTATGGAAAGCCACAGAGTTTGGCTATACGCCGACCTTTGTGGTGTCGTACGGCGGCATGATGGGTGAAGAGTACTGGTACGACAAAACCGAAGTGTGGAAGAACCCGCGTCTTCTTCGCTACACCCCGTCGACTATTCTAGATAGCCGTGCGATCCGCAGACCTACTGCGCCAGAAAACCAGTACAACCACCAAAACGTAGCAAGCTACGCCAAAGAGCTTCGAGATAATGGGGTCAGTGTACATATTGGCGCTCACGGCCAGCGTGAAGGCTTAGCGGCGCACTGGGAACTGTGGATCATGGAACAAGGTGGCTTCACGCCTTGGGAAGCGCTACGCGGCGGTACTATTGATGGCGCGAAACACCTAGGTATGGGCAAAGATCTTGGCAGTATCGAAAAAGGTAAACTTGCTGACTTAGTGGTGATTGATGGCGACGTATTAAGCGACATTAGAAAGAGTGAATTCGTAGAATACACTGTACTAAATGGACGCGTATACGAGTCGGCCACCATGAACGAAGTGGGCAGTAAGAAAAAACGCAAACCGTTCTTCTTTGAACAAGACAATGCCACCTTTATGCCGCAACAAACGGCAGATGATGTGGAAGCGAAAGCGCACCACTATCATTGGGAGCATTAATCAAGAAAGCGCTAAACATCGAGTAGGGTGAGGCGTCACCGCCTC
>NZ_CACSIH010000212.1:0-44145 GCF_902705805.1 Alteromonas alvinellae
AGAGGGGAAAATCCCTAGAACCCCTATTTGTTTGCGCTTATGTAAGCATTGGCCTGGTTTAATGCCAATACTTGATTTCTAGGGTTATGCGTAACGTGAGGTCTTAGCATTTCAACGGCTTTTAAAGGCTCACCTTGCGAAATATAGATATCTGTCATAGCGTCGAGATAAAAGAGGTTTCCTCTATCTTTTGCTATTAACTCATCCATAATGTCTTTGGCTTTTTCGATTTTTTCGGCGCGCATATAAGCAAGCGCTAAACCATATAATGACGCTTCTTTACTGCGCTGTACGTCTTGAGCCACTGCCGCTTCGAAATATTCTACAGCGTAATCAGCTTTAAACGAGTAGCGTGCCTTTATACGTGCTTTAGCCAACTCGAATTGCTTGTTAATGGGTAAGTAGCGTCTAGGATAGTCACCAGCGCGATTTCTCGCATCAGCAATACGGGTTTCGGTTAAAGGGTGAGTGAGCAGCCTTGCGGGTGGACGAGAAACCATACGGTATTCTTCTGCCATTGTTGAGAAAAACGATGCTGCAGCATTGGGATCAAAACCGGCTCTCGCCAGCATAGCAATGCCTATTCTGTCTGCTTCTTGTTCGTTGGAGCGGGTGTAGTCGATTTGCATCTGTGCTGAGGCTGCTGAACCTGCCTGCATGGCGGCAATGCCCGCTTCTGGGTTAGCCATTGCAATGAGTACACCGCCGATAAGTGACGCCAAGGCTAGGGGAGATGAGCGCTGCTGCGCCTGCATACGTCGCGCTATGTGGCGTTGAGTTACGTGAGAAATTTCGTGCGCTAGCACCGAAGCCAGTTCACTTTCATTTTCAGCACGACGCATTAAACCTGTGTGAACACCAATGTGACCGCCAAAAAACGCAAATGCGTTAATGGCATCATTATTGACCCAGAAAAATTCAAAAGGAAACTTGGCGTTGTCAGCATGGACAACCAATCGGTTGCCAACATCCTGTAGATATTCATCCAGAACCGGATCTGAGATTACTGGACTTTGACCGCGCATTTGCCGCATTACGGCATCGCCAACGATCATCTCCTTATCAAGCGATATGGCGTCTGACGCAACAACACCTATTTCAGGTAACGCATTTTTATTACTGTAATTGGCATCTTGTGCAACAGCCGTGAGGCTCGATGTGAGCACGAAGGAAAGGGCAACCAAAGATGCTGAAAACTTTTTTCTCATGAACCTACAATCATTGTATATGGTTAATACTGCTTAATCCTTAGAGCGCTAAGTTGCTAAACAGTTTCAATTTTTATTTATTTCTTATATGCGTTATTTTCGAATAAACGAGACAATATCGCCTACGCTATTTCGTTTATGACACGACGTTTGTACCAATGCGACACACAAACGCATCCAGTTTATTCTTTTACTGTTGTAACAACCACTCTACACATTAATGCTTATACTGTAAAAACATCATACCAGTTTGATTTTGAAAGATTCTTAACTACTACTTATTGCTAATTGCCTGCGCTATCAACTATGATGCGTGTCCTATTCTTGGTTATTTCTAGGCGTTCCTATGATTAGCGTTTTTGGTCGATGGTACCGACGCAAATTTTCCGATCCAGATGCAGCGATGCTGCTGATTTTGATTCTTCTAACTACAACAGTATTGCTGTTGTGGGGCGAACTAATTATGCCTGTGCTGGTTGCAGCGGTTATAGCTTATTTGCTTGACTGGCCGGTAAGTCGCTTAGTGAATGTTGGTGTTAGTCGCACCTTGGCATGTGGCGTTGTATTGCTCGGGTTTATCACCATCACTATTTTAACCTTGATTGGTCTGGTTCCCATTATTTCCAAGCAGAGTGTAAACCTTATTCAGGAAACGCCGTTAATTTGGCAAAAAGCTCAAGAGTGGATATTGACGTTGCCAGATAAGTATCCAGATTACGTGCAGGTGTATCAAATCCATCAAATGATGGAAGGGCTAAATGACAAGTTAGTAGAAGTGGGGGAAACCCTAATTTCTGCTTCGTTCAGCAATATCGCCAATTTAGCCGCACTGCTAGTTTATATGGTGCTGGTGCCCTTGATGGTATTTTTCATGCTGAAAGATAAGCTTTTCTTTCTAGACAGCATTTCTCGTTTGTTGCCAAAAGAGCGCCGCTTAATCACCCAAGTGGGCCACGAGATGAATTCTCAAATCGCTAATTATATTCGCGGCAAGGTGATTGAGATTATTATAGTTGGCGTAGTGAGTTGTGTAACCTTCGTGCTTATGGATTTACGTTACGCCATCTTACTTGGGGTTTTAGTCGGGTTTTCTGTACTTATTCCATATATCGGTGCTGCAGTGGTAACCATACCCGTCGCAATTGTTGCAATGTTTCAGTGGGGTATATCGCCAGAGTTTTGGTATCTAATGATAGCTTACGGCATTATCCAGGCGTTAGATGGTAATTTACTGGTTCCGTTATTGTTCTCTGAGGCGGTAAGTCTTCACCCGCTTTATATCATTGTTGCTGTTCTGGTGTTTGGCGGTCTTTGGGGCTTTTGGGGCGTCTTTTTCGCTATTCCTCTCGCTACCCTCGTGAAGGCGGTAATTACAGCGTGGTCTAGTAACCCCGTTATTGTACCCGAAGAGGCAAAGTAGTTATTCCCATTTGGCGAACCAGTCAGCGCCATCCAGTACGAGATTCAAAACGAGTACTGATTCAAATAGGCGTTATAGGTAAACACTGATACGAATTGAGTAAGTATAAAAAAGCCCCGAAAACATAATGTTATCGGGGCTTTTTAAATTCTATACCGGTTTAGCTGTTTAGATAATCAAGTACTACGGTGTGGTGTTCTTTTGTTTTGAACTTGTTGAAAACGTGCTCAATAACACCGTTTTCATCCACGAGGAATGTTTGACGATGAATGCCATCATACTCTTTACCCATAAACTTTTTAGGTCCCCACACACCAAAAGCGTCGGCAACGGCGTGGTCTTCATCAGAAAGCAACGTAAAGTTTAGGTTTTCTTTTTCGATGAATTTAGGCAGGCGTTTAACTGCATCAGGGCTAATTCCTAGCACAACCACATTTTTCGCCGTTAGTTCTTCGTTTACGTCGCGTAAGCCCTGGGCTTGTACTGTGCAACCTGGCGTCATCGCTTTAGGGTAAAAATAAACCAGTACTTTTTTACCTGCGAAATCAGCTAAAGATACGGTTTCATCATTTTGGTTCTGCAATGAGAATTGTGGGGCTTTATCACCAGCTTGTAACGTTTTCATTGGGATCCTTTTTTTGTTTGTCTACAACTTTGCCTGTCACATTTAACGAAGTGAACAGGGACATTAGATCAGATTCTAGTGCGTCTACATTTTCATTAGAGGGAAGAGAAACAACAAATTTGCAACGCATGTTGTCTTTACCCGATGTCTTGTCTTTAAATGTGCGTTGTCTAAATGCGCTTATCATTGCATGACGCTCGGCAAAAAAGCCGGTTACCGCTTTAATCAAGCCAGCTGCGTCTTCTCCGCTAAACTCGACATTAAAAAGATGGGCGAGGTTTTGCTTTTCGTGATGGCTAGTGCGCTTCATCATAGAAAGCAGGTCAAGGCGCTGAAATAGCGCAGGTAAAATACATTCAGCTTTTGTGATAGCGCTTTGCGTTCCTTCTATGATCATGGTCAGCGAGAACTCTTTGCCGTAAATGGCTTGCCTGCTATCTAGAATATTGCACTGAGCTTCTGATACCGTCGTTGCAATTTCGCTTAAAATGCCACTTTTGTCTGTCCCTAGAATGGTGACGATAAGTTGGTGTTTCGACATCTACTTCACTTCAATGTTAATAATGTCGGGATGTTAGCACAGAGTTTTTTTATAAGTCAGCGCCTTTTTCTGGCCTTTGAATAAGATATTGTCAAATTCTTGTCATTTTACTTGCGCTATTACTTGTGTTTAAGCACCGACATATTTACCATGTGCGCTTACATTTTTCGGAGAGATTATGTTTACTGGTAGTTACGTTGCACTCGTCACGCCGATGTTCGAAAACGGCGATATTGATTACAAGTCTTTAGAGAAACTTGTGAAGTTTCATGTAGAGCAGGGCACCCACGGAATAGTGTCGGTCGGGACTACTGGTGAGTCAGCAACGCTACCTTTCGATGAGCACATTGATGTGGTTAAAGAAACCGTTGCAATGGCATCGGGAGCAATTCCGGTAATTGCGGGTAGTGGCGCAAACTCTACGGCAGAGGCTATTTTTCTTACGGAGCAGTTAGGCTCTACAGGTATTGACGGTTTCTTAAGTGTTGTACCTTATTACAACAAGCCTCAACAAGCTGGCATGGTCGCACACTTCAATGCAATTGCAGACGCCAGCGACTTACCGGTTATTCTTTACAATGTACCTGGCCGTACTGTTGCCGACATGCTTCCTGAGACGGTAGCAAAACTAGCAACCCACAAAAATATCGTTGGTCTTAAAGACGCAACCGGTAATATCGCACGCCTTAAGGCTACTCAGCCATTGGTTCCAGATGACTTTGTACTACTAAGTGGCGACGACGGCTCAAGCTGCGAGTTTATGTGTGAAGGCGGCCACGGCGTTATCTCTGTTACCGCCAACATAGTGCCAAAAGCGATCGCGCAGATGTGTGAAGCTGCACTAGATAAGAATTTTGATAAATGTCGCGAGATTGATGAAACCATCAAGTTGCTTCATAGCGAGCTATTTATTGAGCCAAATCCAGTAATGCCCAAGTGGGCATTGTACAAAATGGGCATGATGGAAAGCGCAGTGATGCGATTACCTATGGTTTTACCGGAACTATCAAGCCAAAAACGTATCGAAGAACTACTAAAAAAATACGCATTGATTTCTGGTTAATAAGGAACACAGATGAAAAGAACGCTGGCTATAGCAAGTTCAGTAGCGATGGTTGCACTTGCAGGTTGTTCAAGCCAAATAGATAGAAAAACTGCGTCTGGCAGCTACGAATACTTAAAAACTAAAGAACAAGAAACGCTTAAAGTACCCTCTGACTTAGATGCACCTGCTTTTTCTCGTGATTTTACATTACCTGAGCTAGGCCAAGAGGCCGACCCGAAGCTAGTGGGCAAATCTTTGATGATTCGTTCGCCTGCGCTTGTTTTACCATTAGTAACTGGCTCTCACATTGAAGAGGGAAAAAGCTCAGCAACCATTTGGTTTGACCAAGTTGATGACAGCCAGCCATTAAGTCGAGCAATTTGGAATTCGCTTTTGAGCTTCCTTGATGAGCAAGGGATTGGTGTTGATAGCTTTAGTCCGGAAGAAAAAGTGCTGGTCACTGACTGGATGGTTATGACTAAAGAAATCGAAGGTCCTTGGTATAGCTTTATAGATGAAGAAAGCGAAATCGGTCGACGTTTTGAATTCAGCTTAGACGTTAAGCCTCATGGCCGAAGCGCTGCGTTGACCGTGGAACTTAAAGACTACATGCAAACCTTGGGCAATGATGTGATTGCAGAGGTATCTTCGATGGAAGAACGCCGTGAAGAGGTAGAAGTCTTAAACCAGGTTATTGGTCATTATGAATATCAGATTCAACTAGCAGAAACGCGAAGAATTGCTCGTATCCGTCAGGGTATCAATACCGAGATGGGCTTTAATGCCGATGGTGATGCGGCGTATATCGTAGAAGCTAAGTATGATGTAGCGTGGCCAAGAATGCTGTTAGTACTGCGTAAGCTTGGTTTTGACGTTAAAGATTTAGATAAATCAAACGGCCTATTATTTGTCACTTACAATGGTGATCAAGGTAGTTGGTGGGATGGTTTATTCTCAAGCGATAAAGAGTTACTAAAGAAAGGTGACTATCGTTTGAAAGTTGCAAGAGCGGGTGCAGATCGCACGTCAGTTACCTTCATGAATAATGAAAGTGTACCGTTTGAAGCAAATCAGGTTTCCGACCTTTACAGTGCATTTGCTGAGGTCATGTCAGAAGATAACCTTGATATATAACTGAGACTGAGAATGGAAAAACGCGACGAGCTTTACCGCGGTAAAGCAAAAACTGTTTATTACACTGATGATAGCGATAAACTTATTCTTCACTTTAGAAACGACACTTCGGCGTTTGATGGTGAGAAGATTGAACAGCTAGAACGCAAAGGTGAAGTAAACAACAAGTTTAATCACTTTATTATGACAAAGCTTGAAGAAGCAGGCATTGCAACGCAAGTTGAGGAGCTGGTTTCTGACACTGAGTCTTTGGTTAAGAAGCTCGACATGATCCCTGTTGAGTGTGTGGTGAGAAACTTGTCTGCTGGCTCTTTAGTTCGCAGACTGGGTGTGGAAGAGGGCAAAGAGCTTAACCCACCTATTTTCGAGTTTTTCTTAAAGAATGATGCACTTCACGACCCAATGGTAAATGACTACCATATTTTATCATTTGGTTGGGCAACCGAAGCGCAAATTGCTGAAATGAAAGCATTGACCTTCAAGGTTAACAGTGTTTTGAAAGCACTTTTTGATGACGCGGGTATGTTGCTTGTAGACTATAAACTAGAGTTTGGTGTCGACAAAGATGGCAATATCGTACTAGGTGATGAGTTTACACCAGATGGCTGTCGCTTGTGGGATAAAGAAACCCGTAAAAAGATGGACAAAGACCGCTTTAGACAAGGTTTGGGCTCTGTTGTCGAGACATATATTGAAGTGGCTGAGCGCTTAGGCTTATCGCTTTAATAATCTCATCTCTTAGATACTTGTTAAAAGAGGACCATGATGGTCCTCTTTTTTGTTTATACATTCTTTCTTCACTTTTCACCTGTTAAATCATTACATTATCCGTATGATAGTTTTCCTTACGGACTAAAACAGGATAAGTTAGTGCTGTTGCTGGATATTTCATAATTAAATAGGGAGTTTCAGGTTGTTGAAAACGTTTCTTTTGGTCGCTGTAGCGATGGGCGCTTTCGCTGCAAATTCTCTACTTTGTCGAATGGCACTTGCCAATACCGACATAGATCCAGCTAGTTTCACACTTTTACGCTTAACCAGCGGGGCGTTAGCGCTATTACTGTTATCTTCTTACTCTCTGCGTCGTGGCGTGAAAAGCGCGTCTTCTCAAAGCGTGTTTAAAGGTCTCAAAGCCAACGCAAGTGTGCTTGGTGGAATCACTTTGTTTGTTTACGCTATCTGCTTCTCATTTGCCTATATTTCTATGTCGACAGGGACTGGAGCGTTATTACTATTTGGCGCAGTCCAACTTACCATGATCACGGTAGGCTTAATAAACGGGGAACGATTTAACAGTCGGCAGTGGCTGGGTTTTGTTCTGGCGTTTATAGGTCTGGTAATTTTATTATTGCCCAGTGCATCAGCGCCTTCGTTACTTGCCGGTTCACTCATGGTTTTAGCTGGTATGGCATGGGGAGTCTATTCGCTGTTAGGTAAAAAAAGTAGCTCAGCCCTTATGTCTACCACTGGAAATTTCATTTACGCGTCTTTTTTGTGTGTTCCCCTAATAGGTGTTGTCTTATCAGTGGGAGCAGACCAATTTGTATTAGATAAAGTAGGGATGTATTACGCGCTTGCATCAGGAATATTTGCCTCGGGCTGTGGATACGCAATTTGGTATCGTGCGCTTCCTCTTATCAAGTCGACCACCGCCGCAACTGTGCAACTTAGCGTTCCTGTACTCGCTTCATTGATGGGATGGTTGGCGCTAGGCGAACAGTTTACAGCGCAAATAATGCTTGCTTCGGTAATGACGTTAGGTGGAATTTACTTAGTGATAAAGAAGGCATAGCATGGTTGTCATTGCTTATTGACCACATGTCGAGTGTAAGCCAGCCTCCAAATTAAGAGCACGAACCCATTAGATGTTAATAGAAAGTTTATTGATATCACAGTCAGTGCAGGTGTATCTTATGTAAAAGAGCATCACGACACTGTTGAGTCAGCACTATCGGAAGCCGATGACGCATTATATAAAGCCAAAGAGAGCGGCAAAAGTAATGTCCAACTGGCCTGATAACGCTATTGAAATCGCGCGGAAGTCCGAGCGTAATTCGACCGGGTGTGATTTAGGAGCGAATTGTGCGCGCACCACCGATAATTTCTAATGAAAATGAACGCGTTGCTGCACTCAAGCGACTGGGTGTGCTAGACACTCCGCCGGAAGAGCGTTTTGACCGTATAACGCGACTCGCTAGCAGCGTTTTTAATTGTAATTTCGCATCGATAACGCTTATTGACGAAAACAGGCAATGGTTTAAGTCTGCCGTTAATCTTGATATGGCCGAAACAACGCGGCACGTGGCTTTTTGCGCCCACACTATTGCGCAAGACAAAACTTTAATTGTGCCCGATACACTTAACGATCCTCGGTTTAACAACAATCCCTATGTAGTTGGCCATCCTCATATTCGCTTTTATGCCGGTGTTAGACTGATGGTTGAAGGATTCCCAGTCGGTACGCTGTGTGTATTTGACGATGCTGCAAAAACGCTTAATGACGCCCAAATACAACAGTTAGAAAACCTCGCGCAACTTGCTGAATCTGAACTTAAGAGGCAAGAATACAATGACCTTTCTCTTCAATTGGAAGAATACCAATATCGACTAGCTCAAACACAAAAAATCACCCGTGTTAGGAGCGCTATTTTAGAGAAAGTGGTAAATGCAGAATCACTACATACCGTGCTCCACGACATTGTGAATGCTATAGAGGCCGAATACACAGATCAAATTTGCAGTATCCTGCTATTAGAAGATGGCACGCTGAAAAAGGGTGCTGCGCCTTCTTTACCCGACTTTTATAACGACGCTATCGATGGCGTTGAGTTTGGTGTAGGCAGGGGATCATGTGGAAATACAGCCGCGACGAACTTACCGACCAATGTTGAAGATATCAGTACGCACCCCTTTTGGACCGATTGGAAAGATTTAGCATTGCGCGCTGGTGTGCGCTCGTGTTGGTCGCAACCGATTCAGGGGTCAAACGGTGAGGTCATTGGTACCTTCGCCATCTATCACAGAGAAAAGGCCATACCGACGGCCGATGAAATGTTGCTAATTGAGCAGTTCGCGCATATTGCCAGCATTGCCATTGAAAGAGAGCTCGCGAACCAACTTATTTGGAGACAGGCGAATTTTGATTCGCTAACTGGGCTTCCCAATAGAAATCTTATGTTGGACCACTTGCAGCTGGCATTAAAAACCGCTGATAGAGACAATGAAAAGGTAGCAGTGATATTTTTAGATTTAGATAATTTTAAAGATATCAATGATACGCTTGGTCACGATATGGGCGACAAGCTTCTTATTGAGTGCGCTAAGCGAATAAAACAATGTTTGCGTTCAGATGACACCGTATCCCGGTTAGGTGGTGATGAGTTCGTTATTATTCTGAACAGCATCAAAGGCTTGAGTTCTATCGAGCAGGTCATTCAGAAATTGCTTAGAACAATAGGTAAGCCTTACATATTAGAGTTAGAACGTGTGCATACTAGCGCAAGTTTAGGGGTTACGCTGTACCCTGACGATGCGAAAGACGTAAAAAGCCTCTTAAAGAATGCCGATCAAGCGATGTACGGTGCGAAAGACCAAGGTAAAAATAGTTACCAGTATTATACCCACGACATGCAAACTGCAGCAATCAAAAGAATGACCTTGTTGAATGATTTGCGCTATGCAGTTAAGAACAAAGAATTGTTTATTGAGTACCAGCCAATTGCATGTTTCAGTAGCCAGAAAGTGATGAAAGCTGAAGCGTTACTTCGATGGCAGCATCCCACGAAGGGGAGAATTACACCTGATGAATTTATTCCACTTGCTGAAGAATCTGGACTCATCATTGATATCAGTAATTGGGTATTTAATGAAGTCTGTGCCAATATCAAACAATGGAAAGCCGAAAACCGTCAAGAGCTGCAGGTGAGTATTAATACGTCACCTAGCCACTACTTCAATTTAGAATCTAATATAACTCAATGGTTAAACCTGCTTTTAGACCAGAAGATCTCTGCGCGTTCTATACTTCTTGAAGTCACGGAAAACTTATTAATGGAAGCCAACGAGATGGTGTCCAAGAAGCTTTTCCAGTTTAGGCAAGCAGGCGTTGATATCGCGTTGGATGATTTTGGTACAGGTTACAGCTCTATTTCATATTTAAAGCGCTTTCCTACAGACTTTATCAAGATTGACAGGAGCTTTGTGAAGTCGATGACTGACGTTAGCAATGATAAGGTGCAGTGTGAAGCCATTATTGTAATGGCAAAAAAACTCGGTATAAAAGTTGTGGCTGAAGGTGTAGAGACGCAAGAGCAATACGATATTTTAAGGAGTATGGGCTGTGATTACGCGCAAGGCTATTTGATTGCCGAGCCTCTGAGCAAAACTGACTTTGAGGCTTTCTGGCAAAAGCACTAGCACAGCTAGAACAGTGCTAGTGCTTGCAGAAATCCGCCCTAAGAAAGGGTTGCCAACGCTTTGCCTGAGTATTGCTCTAGTTCATCCGTCCGGTTTTCTTTTATCTTGTTCGCCCAATTAGGATCTTGTAAAAGTGCCCGTCCCACTGCGACCAGATCAAACTCGCCCGCATCCAGCCTCTCTAGTAAGTCGTCCACCGAACGAGTACTTGAATCTTGTCCTTTAAACGCACCGAAGAAGTCGTCATTTAAACCTACCGACCCTACTGTAATGGTGGGCTTACCTGTAAGCTTTTTCGTCCAGCCAGCAAGATTCAAATTGCTACCCTCAAACTCGTTTTCCCAGTAACGGCGCTGAGAACAATGGAAAACATCAACACCAGCTTCACTTAGAGGTATTAAAAACTGCTCTAACTCCTGAGGGGAGTGGGCCAAGCGTGCGGTATAGTCTTGTTGTTTCCACTGTGAATAGCGAAGAATAATAGGGAAATCTGGGCCTGTAGCAGCGCGTATAGCCTTAATAATTTCGACAGCAAAACGCCCGCGGTTCTCCATGCTGCCTCCCCAACTATCACTTCTTTGGTTGGTGCCTTCCCAGAAAAACTGGTCGATTAAGTAACCGTGTGCGCCATGAATTTCTATCCCATCCATACCGATGGATTTAGCATCAGCTGCAGCTTGCGCAAAGGCCGCTATCACAGACTCAATGTGTTGCACAGTCATCGGTTCAGCACCTTGTTTTCTAGGTTTGAATAAACCTGAAGGTCCTGCACTTGGTAGGTCAGGAAAAGGCGCTTTTTCTGCAACCCTTGCCATACCTACGTGCCACAGCTGAGGCATAATTTTTCCACCTACACTGTGAACCTCATCTACTACGGTTTTCCATCCGCTTAAGGCTTGTTCGCCGTGGAATTGAGGAATATTGGCGTCCATTGTCGCAACGTTATCGTTAACCGTGGTGCCCTCAGTAATAATTAACCCTGTACCACCTTGCGCACGACGCTTGTAATAAGCCGCAACATCAGGTGTTGGAACACCGTTCGGTGAGAACTGGCGGGTCATAGGGGCCATAACGATACGGTTGGTTAATGAAAGATTGCCATGTGAGTAAGGCTTAAACAGGGCGTTAGTTGCCATCTTTTATTCCTGAAATTTATTTTGCGTTTGGGCCTTTTGGTAGTATCACCTACTAGGTAACTTACTGGCCTGACTAAAATACTTCCAACATCCAACGGGGTAAGAGACATTGAAATTGAAGAAAATCAAACGGTTCCTTTTCGCAAAACCGTCAAGTACATTTGATACTACTGTGGAAGACAGCTAAGTCAATTTTCAAATGCTGATAGTAGGCCATAAGTAACAGTTAACTGTAGAGCACTACCGAAGTGCTCTAGACAAAATGCTCAATCGAGGATTTCGACAATTTCTCTTGTGGCTTGAATTAGTCTAACCACTTTGTTCTCAATGCGAACGGTAATAATACCGTCATCACCCATTGGGACTATTACTTTTCCATGTTCGTAAATATCGTGGTCCAAACGCTTGCCAACAATTAGTTTCTTTTCCCAACCTGGCGGTAGTTTGCCCGTGCGCTCATACTTCTTCTCTATGCCCGGAGGAAGTGTCTTATCCTTTTGTGGGTAATTGGGGTTGGCATCTGCTGGTAGACTGTTTATTGTGAATGCACACGCTATACCTAGAAGCGGTAAAATTTTCATGGTTAACCTCTCGTCTTGTTGAATAGCGACCTTCTTTAGCATTAGCTCTGCCAGAGCGCTATTAGGGTAGAAGCATACAAAGCTCAACGTCCAGCTACTTCCATTTGATACTCATTAAAAAATATAGCTGAGTGACGGATTTACTGCGAAAAACATACCAGCTAGATAAAACTTTTTAGGTAAATAGCTCAATAAAAATAAAATAGACATGTAATTTAAAATGCAATTTAAAATCATGTGCTTAGGTAAGAACGAAAGAGAGAATACAATGAGTGATATTCCATTTACACGAGAAGAGAAAGAAGTATTGGTCGCTAAATTGCAACAATATTTTGATGATGAATTAGGTATTGAACTGGGTCAGTTTGACGGTGACTTCTTGCTTGATTTCATTAGTAAAGAGATGGGTGCATCGTTTTACAACAAAGGAGTGAGCGATGCGAGAACCGTTGTTGCGTCGCGTCTGCAAGTGATTGATGAAGAGTTGTACGCGATTGAAAAGATCCTTTAATGCAAGATTAGGTTTCTTCTTTCCGAAATCAGGTGCTAAAAACTGAAGAGGTTCGCGGCAAAGCCATAGATAATACGATTTTTTCAGGCTTGAGTATGAAGTTAAAGAGGAACTTTTATTTTTAATGGGCGTTTAGCCACGCAACAACATGGAAGAATCTCATCGTCGTCAATGAAGGCTAGGGGATCGGTAGTGTACTCAACTTCGCCTTCAATAAGTTTTGTTCGGCATGCACCACAAAAACCTTCACGGCAATGGTAGTGAATATGAACGTCCGCTTCTTCAAGGGCGTGTAAGAGGGTTTTATCTTGGGGGGCAATAATCGCCCCCACATCGACAACGTCGATGCGGAGTGATTTATCGTTACTACTCATTAAGCTGTAGTTTTACAGCTCAAAATCAGCAAAGTCATCTTCGCTTACAGCAGAATCGATCTGTCCTACCAGATAAGAACTGATTTCAGACTCTTGAGGTGCCACCTGCACATTGTCTGAGTTCAGATAGTTGTTCATCCATGGAAGTGGATTACTGCTAACCTCAAATGGCATGTCTAGGCCAATGGCAGACATACGCTGGTTAGCAATATACTCGACGTATTGGCAAAGAATTTCCTTGTTCAGACCAATCATTGAACCGTTTTGGAACAAGTAGTCAGCCCACTGCTTTTCTTGCTCAACGGCGTTCATAAAGATAGCACGCGCTTCTTCTTTACATTCTTCTGCAATTTGCGCCATTTCAGGGTCATCTTTACCCTTAGCCCACAAATTAAGGATATGCTGTGTTGAAGATAAGTGCAGATTCTCGTCACGGGCAATCAAACGAATAATCTTAGAATTACCTTCCATCAGCTTCCGCTCAGCGAAAGCGAATGTGCAGGCAAAAGACACGTAGAAACGGATTGCTTCCAGTGCGTTCACCGAGTTCATGCATAGGTAAAGCTTCTTCTTAAGCTCATACATGTTGATAGTGTGTGCAACACCATTCACTGTATGTACGCCTTCACCCTGTGTCTGCCAAAGCTGAGTGGCGAAAATGAGATCATCGTAATATTTAGAAATATCAGCAGCACGTCGCTTAATTTCGTCATTCACTACGATATCTTCGAATATTTCGCTTGGGTCTGAGAACAAGTTTCTCAAAATATGAGTATACGAACGTGAGTGAATAGTCTCAAAGAAAGACCATGTTTCAACCCAAGTTTCTAACTCTGGTAGTGAAATAATAGGCAAGAACGCGATGTTCGGACTACGGCCTTGCACCGAATCTAACAGGGTTTGGTACTTAAGGTTTGAAATAAAGATGTGCTTTTCTGGGTCGGTTAGTTTTTGAAAATCAACACGGTCGCGAGAAACGTCAACTTCTTCAGGGCGCCAAAAAAAGCTAATTTGCTTCTCAATAAGCTTTTCGAATATGGCATGCTTTTGCTGGTCGTAGCGTGCAACGTTTACGGGGTTACCGAAAAACATCGGCTCGATCAATGGATTAGTACTTTGCTGATTAAACGTAGTGTATTTCATGATGGCCTAACTAAAAACTTAATGATTAACGCGTATTATTGTTTGTGTTCTTGCTGCGAAACGTTAATGGCAAATGCAGTTAACTCCTTTTATGCATTTGCCATTTAAACAGGGGGCGTGTTCTAAATCTTACACGCACCACCTGCACAATCATCATCTTCCTCTACAACCACTTCCTCTTGACGTGGCATAGGCTCGCTCGCTTTAGCATCGAGAGCAGAGGTGTCTGACGCGCCGTCGCGAGTGTTATGATAGTAAAGTGTTTTAACGCCCAGTTTATACGTAGTAAGAAGGTCCTTAAGAAGAAGCTTCATTGGTACCTTGTTACCTTCGTAACGGCTTGGATCGTAGTTGGTATTCGCTGAGATAGTTTGGTCGATAAACTTCTGCATGATACCAACAAGTTGTAGGTAACCATCGTTTGAAGGAATATCCCAAAGTAGCTCATATTGGTCTCTTAGCGTTTCGTACTCAGGTACAACTTGCTTAAGAACACCATCTTTGCTCGACTTAATGCTGATAAAGCCACGCGGTGGCTCAATGCCGTTTGTCGCGTTAGAAATCTGAGAAGACGTCTCTGACGGCATTAATGCTGACAGCGTAGAGTTACGCAAACCGTGAGTTTTGATTTCTTCACGAAGTGCATCCCAGTCGTAATGAAGTGGTTCATTACATACGCTGTCAAGATCTTTCTTGTAGCTATCAATTGGCATGATGCCTTGAGAATAGGTGGTTTCGTTAAACTTAGGACACGCACCTTTTTCTTTAGCAAGATTGTTCGACGCTTTAAGTAGATAGTACTGCATTGCTTCGAACGTGCGGTGAACTAGACCGTTCGCGCTGTGATCAGAATATTTAACGCCATTTTTAGCAAGGTAGTATGCAAAGTTGATAACACCAACACCCAGCGTACGACGTCCCATTGTTGCGTTATACGCAGCAGGAACAGGATAGTCTTGGTAATCAAGCAGGTTATCTAGCGCACGTACTGCAAGGTCAGACAGCTCTTCAAACTCGTCCAGTGATTTAATCGCACCTAAGTTAAACGCTGACAGCGTACATAGTGCAATTTCACCATTCTCATCATTAACGTGCTGAAGCGGCTTAGTAGGTAGCGCAATTTCAAGGCACAGGTTGCTCTGACGAACTGGCGCAACTTCTGGGTTAAACGGGCTGTGCGTATTACAGTGGTCAACGTTTTGTAGATAAATACGACCTGTGCTTGCACGCTCTTGCATGAACAAGCTGAATAGCTCCATGGCTTTAATTTGCTTTTTGCGGATGCTGTCGTCGTTTTCGTATTTAACGTATAGCTCTTCAAACTTCTCTTGGTCAGCGAAGAAGGCATCGTAAAGACCAGGCACGTCAGACGGGCTGAATAGTGAGATGTAGCCGTCTTTCATCATGCGCTGGTACATTAGTTTGTTGAACTGAACGCCGTAGTCTAGGTGACGTACACGGTTTTCTTCAACACCGCGGTTATTCTTAAGCACTAATAGTGATTCTACTTCCATATGCCAGATAGGGTAGAACAACGTAGCAGCGCCACCACGAACACCACCTTGTGAACAGCTTTTAACGGCTGTTTGGAAGTATTTGTAGAATGGAATACAACCCGTATGGAATGCTTCACCGCCGCGAATAGGGCTACCTAGTGCGCGAATACGGCCTGCATTAACACCGATACCAGCACGCTGACTTACGTATTTAACAATGGCACTTGCCGTTGCATTGATTGAATCTAAGCTGTCGCCGGTCTCGATAAGTACACATGAGCTAAACTGGCGAGTAGGCGTACGTACGCCAGCCATAATAGGTGTAGGCAACGACAGCTTGAATGTTGAAGCAGCATCGTAGAAGCGGCGAATGTAGTCCATACGCGTCGCTTTGTCATAATTTGCGAAAAGACAGGCAGCCACTAAGATATATAGGAACTGTGCACTTTCGTAAATTTCACCAGTAACACGGTTTTGGACCAAGTACTTGCCTTCAAGCTGCTTAACTGCGGCATAGCTGAAATTCATGTCTCGCCAATGGTCAATGTACGTGTCCATCTCAGCAAATTCTTCAGGCGTGTAGTCTTCAAGCAGGTGCTTATCATACTTGCCCATATCAACCATCTTACCTACATGCTCAAGTAGGGCAGGCGGCTCAAATTGACCATAGGCTTTTTTGCGAAGGTGGAAAATGGCCAAGCGCGCAGCTAGGTATTGATAATCTGGCGCATCGGTAGAGATTAAATCTGCTGCTGATTTGATCAGGGTTTCGTGGATCTCACTGGTGTTAATACCATCATAGAACTGAATCTGTGCCTTGATTTCAACTTGTGAAACAGAAACGTTTTTAAGTCCTTTCGCTGCCCATGTAACGACTTTGTGAATTTTCTCTAAGTCGATGGACTCTTTTTCACCGTTGCGTTTGGTGACGAATAAGTTGTTGTTCATGTTACTGGCCGTTTTTCTGTTAGCGCTTGAAGCGTGGACTATCATGAGCCCATTTTCGTTTTTAATTTTAATTGTGGGCGCTGTTATCGAACTTGGCTCACGCCAGATAACTACACACACTAAAGCGGCCTAAACCAATACTGGACGTATAAAGTAGAGACTGCCTTTTTAATTCTTTACTGCTTTGTATTTTCAGCGAGGTTAACGTTGCAGGCCATAAATGACACCACCAAAGATGATCTGCAGATCTGTTTGATCCCGAAAATCTGTGTTGGGATCGCGTGCTGAATTAAACACAAGATAGTGAGGTTTTGACTTGATTGCAACCCAATATCTGGTGGTATTTCGAGCACTCAATCTGGCATGAAATTTATGTTAGTAACAACTAACTTTTTAGCGTTCTACAAGCGTAAAATATCTGGAATGCAAGCGTTTTAAAGAAAATCTTAATCGTAAAAATTAATTTATTCTTAGAATTAAGTTTTTATATAAACACGATATATGGTGTTTAAAATATCGCCGCAGCCCAATATATAGTGTTAAATTAACTTTGCGCTACTGTATATAGTAAGTAGTTTACGTCTACATTATTAGACGAAAGATAAAAGCCCTGCGAAATTGGGTCCATGTGCAAACCCGTCATATCACGGGGTAAAAGACCTGCTTGGTCTGTCATCGACATAAGTTCAGACGGCTTTATAAATTTACTGTGATCGTGGGTGCCTTTTGGAACCAGTTTAAGGATATATTCCGCTCCTACGATCCCCATCAGATACGACTTTAGGTTTCGGTTAAGCGTAGAAAAGAAAACATGGCCACCAGGCTTAACCAACTTAGCACAGGCCAGCACAACAGAAGCCGGGTCGGGTACATGCTCCAACATTTCCATACAGGTCACCACGTCGAACTGTCCCGCATTTGCTTCTGCGAATGCTTCGGCAGTTGAACATACGTAGTCAACTTTTATACCTGATTCTAAACCGTGCAGCTTCGCTACTTCTAACGAGGCTTCTGCCATATCTAAACCTGTTACCGTCGCGCCTGCACGTGCCATAGACTCTGCTAGAATACCGCCACCACAGCCAATATCGACGACCTTTTTGTCAAACAGGCCTTCACTGTGTTGATTAATGAAGTCTAAGCGAAGTGGGTTAATAAGGTGCAATGGCTTAAATTCACCTTCTGGATCCCACCAGCGAGAAGCGAGTTCAGAGAACTTATTGATTTCTTGTTGATCGACGTTCGTCATGAGTAAAACAATCCTTAATCTATCTATTTTTAAGATATCGTAAATTACGGTTGTGTTTCACTGTTTTTAAACAGAAATAGACAAATTATAAGAAGGGTCGAACGAAAAATAATCGCTTGCCTTTTAGTTGATTAATAAGCGTAATTAAGCGCTACATAATTCTGTCATCAAGTGGTACACTCGAAGCACGATTATGACCCACATAATAATAACAGTGCGCTCCCACGCCTTGCTTTCACAACGATGTGAAGCGAAGTGCTGGATAACGCAGAACAAACCAAGATAAAGGGATTAAGCAGTTTATGTCTGATAACGCTAAAGAAATCCTCCCCGTTAATATTGAGGAAGAGTTAAAAAACTCTTACCTTGATTACGCGATGAGCGTTATTGTCGGGCGAGCCTTGCCTGACGTAAGAGATGGCTTGAAGCCAGTGCACCGTCGTGTGCTGTTCGCAATGAACGAACTGAAAAACGACTTTAACAAGCCATACAAAAAATCTGCCCGTGTGGTAGGTGACGTAATTGGTAAATATCACCCTCACGGTGACTCTGCAGTTTACGACACTATTGTTCGTATGGCGCAACCGTTCTCGCTTCGCTACATGTTGGTAGACGGTCAAGGTAACTTCGGATCGGTAGATGGCGACTCAGCTGCTGCGATGCGTTATACCGAAGTTCGCATGGCAAAAATTGCGCACGAATTACTCGCCGATTTAGATAAAGAAACCGTTGATTTCGTACCTAACTACGATGGTACAGAACATATCCCTGAAGTATTGCCTACGAAGGTGCCTAACCTTCTTGTTAACGGCTCCCCGGGTATCGCGGTTGGTATGGCGACGAATATTCCGCCACATAACCTCACCGAAGTGATCAACGGCTGCGTAGCGTTAATACAAGATCCATCAATTACCATTGATGATCTAATGACCCACATTCCAGGTCCTGACTTCCCAACGGCTGCAATGATAAGTGGTCGTAAAGGTATTGAAGATGCGTATCGCACAGGTCGCGGTAAAATTTATCTTCGCGCTAAGGCGGAAATTGAAACTGACAGCAACGGCAAAGAAACCATTGTTGTTAACGAGATCCCTTACCAGGTTAACAAAGCGCGTCTTATTGAAAAGATTGCTGAACTGGTAAAAGAAAAGCGCATCGAAGGCGTTTCTGCACTGCGAGACGAGTCTGATAAAGACGGTATGCGCATTGTTATTGAAGTGAAGCGAAACGAGTCTGCAGAGGTTCTACTTAACCACTTATATGCCAATACCCAGCTTCAGACGGTATTCGGTATTAACATGGTTGCGCTTGATAACGGTCAGCCAAAGGTATTTAACCTTAAAGAAACGCTTGAAGCGTTTATTCTTCACCGTCGTGAAGTGGTTACTCGTCGTACCGTATTTGAATTACGTAAAGCTCGCGACCGTGCTCACATCCTTGAAGGTTTGGCGATAGCGCTTGCGAACATCGACCCAATTATCGAGTTGATTAAAGCGTCACAAAGCCCAGCAGACGCCAAGAAATCGCTTGTAGCACAAGGTTGGGACTTAGGTGATGTAGCGCAAATGCTGGAGCGCGCAGGCGATGACGCTGCACGCCCTGATTGGCTAATGCCAGAATTTGGTATTCGCGACGGCAAGTACTATCTGACAGAACAGCAAGCGCAAGCTATTCTTGACCTTCGCTTACACAAGCTAACAGGTCTTGAGCACGAGAAAATTCTAGAAGAGTATAAGCAACTTCTAGAGATCATCGCAGAACTTCTTCACATCCTAAATAGCCCAGAGCGTTTGATGGAAGTGATTCAAGAAGAACTTGAAAAAGTACGTGATGAATTTGGTGATGAACGTCGTACTGAAATTACGGCAGCAAGTCACGATATTGATATTGAAGATCTTATAGAGCAAGAAGATGTTGTAGTAACGCTTTCTCGCGAAGGTTATGTGAAATATCAAAAACTTACAGACTACGAAGCACAGCGTCGTGGTGGCCGTGGTAAGTCAGCAACCAAGATGAAAGATGAAGATTTCATCGAAAGATTATTGGTAGCTAATACCCACGATCACATACTTTGCTTCTCAACCCGTGGTCGCTTGTACTGGTTGAAAGTGTATCAATTGCCGTTTGCTAGCCGTAATGCGCGCGGACGCCCAATTGTTAACATTCTACCGCTTGAAGAAAACGAACGTATTACTGCTATTCTTCCTATTAAAGAATTTGAAGAAGGCAAGTTTGTACTGATGGCAACGGCAAACGGTACAGTTAAAAAGACTGACCTAAGCCTATACTCTCGCCCTCGTTCAAGCGGTATTATCGCTGTTAACCTGAACGAAGGTGATGAGCTGATTGGTGTTGATATCACTCACGGTGATGACGACATAATGTTGTTCTCTGACGCGGGTAAAGTAGTTCGCTTTAACGAGAAGCTTCGCGACAGCGAAACCGGTGAAGTTAAGCGTGACCCAGAGACGGGTGAAGAGCTTCTGGCACTTCGTCCAATGGGAAGAACGGCAACAGGTGTTCGCGGTATTCGTCTGCAAGATGGACAAAAAGTGGTATCACTCATTGTTCCAAAAGGCGATGGTCCAATCCTGACAGCTACAGAGAATGGTTTCGGTAAGCGTACTCCGCTTGAAGATTACCCTGCGAAGAGCCGTGCTACACAAGGTGTTGTATCAATTAAGGTGTCTGAGCGTAACGGTAAAGTGGTTGGTGCGGTTCAGGTAGACGAAACCAACGAAATTATGCTTATTAGTGACCAAGGCACACTGGTTCGTACCCGTGTGGGCGAAGTGTCAGTAGTAGGCCGTAACACACAAGGGGTTCGCTTGATACGTACAGTAGAAGGTGAACACGTTGTAGGGTTACAGCGTATTGAAGAAGTGGAAGAGTTACAAGAACTCGATGAGGACGGTAACCCAATCATTTCTGAAGATACGCCAGAACAAGCAGAAACTGCTGTTCAAGAGCAATTGAACACCGCAGAAGACGGTGACGGCTCAACGACAGAAGAGTAGGGATAGGGCGCAGGTATCCATACTTGCGCATTATCAGTGTTCTTTCAAACAAGCGGCTTTAGCCGCTTGTTTACCTAATAGACCCGCAAAACGTTTAACAAAGCGGGTCAAACGGTAATTATCTACAGGTGTTGAAAAACGCGATGAAAGAGGTTTTTAACTTTAGTGCTGGCCCCGCCATGCTTCCAAAAGAAGTTATGGAAAAAGCACAATCAGAATTTACAAATTGGCGCGATTTAGGCTGCTCGGTCATGGAAGTTAGCCATCGTGGTAAAGACTTCATTGAAATAGCGGCAAAAGCCGAGCAAGATTTGCGAGAATTGCTGTCCATTCCTTCCAACTACCATGTGCTGTTTACGCACGGTGGTGGTCGCGGGCAATTTGCGGCTGTCCCTCTTAACTTATCCAAGGCCGATGACACTAGTCTGCATTTAGTCAGTGGCTCTTGGTCAAAGGGAGCGGTAGACGAAGCAAATAAATACAATCGTGCCGTTGTTGTGGGTCAAGTATCTGAAAAAGATGGCCTACATTATATTGCGCCACCTCAGTTGAGCGACATAGACCAATCTGCCGCGTATTACCATTTCTGTCCAAATGAAACCGTTGACGGAATTGCTTTCGATTGGCTACCAGAGTCGGGCAAGGTTCCGCTGGTTTCTGATATGTCTTCGACAATATTGTCACAGCCGTTAGATGTAGCAAAGCATGGCGTCATATACGCTGGAGCACAAAAGAATATTGGACCAAGCGGCTTATCAGTTGTTATTGTTCGCGAAGACTTGGTTGGCAAAGCACGTAAAGAAACGCCCTCTATCTTCGATTATGCATTAGCGGCAAAGTCTGACTCTATGTACAACACACCGCCAACGTTCTCATGGTACTTAGCGGGGCTTGTATTTGAATGGCTTAAAGATATGGGCGGCGTTGACGCTATGGCTAAACGCAATGCTGAAAAGGCGGCGTTATTGTATTCAGCTATCGATAGCTCTGATTTCTATTCAAGTAAAGTTCACCCTGACAACCGTTCAAAAATGAACGTGCCGTTTCATTTAGCCAATGCTGAACTCGACGGATTGTTCCTAAAACAGTCACAAGAAGCAGGGTTACTTGCTCTTAAAGGGCATCGTTCAGTAGGGGGCATGCGTGCCAGTATTTATAATGCAATGCCAGTAGAGGGCATTGTTGCGCTAGTTGAATTTATGCGCGAATTTGAAAGAGTGAATGGATAAAATGGAGCAGTTAACATTAGACCCGATTGCAAAAGTATCGGGAGAGGTCAATGTACCTGGCTCAAAAAGTCTGTCTAACCGCGCACTACTGCTTGCCGCGTTAGCTGAAGGTGAAACTGAATTAACCAACTTGCTAGATAGCGAAGATATTGAGCATATGCTTAATGCACTCACCAAATTAGGCATCAACTACCGCTTGAGCGAAGACAAAACTCAATGCGTTGTTCAAGGTAACGGTGGCGCGTTCAACGTAGCTGAGCCACTAGAGCTTTTCCTAGGCAATGCCGGTACTGCAATGCGACCTTTGTGCGCTGCACTCGCTGCTAGTAACGTCGACACAGTACTTACCGGTGAACCGCGTATGGAAGAGCGTCCAATTGGTGATTTAGTGGATGCGCTGCGCGAAGCTGATGCTGACGTCACCTATCTCAAAAACGAAGGTTTCCCGCCGCTTCAAATTAAGGGTAAAACTTTAAACGGTGGCGAAATGTCAGTAGACGGCAGTGTATCTAGCCAGTTTTTAACTGCTCTTTTGATGGCTGCGCCGTTATTTTCAGGTGATGTGACTATTCGTATAAAAGGTGAGTTGGTTTCTAAGCCTTATATCGATATCACGTTAGATACCATGGCAAAGTTCGGCGTTACAGTTGTAAATGATAACTACCAAACGTTCACGGTTTCTGGTGACGCTAAGTATATTGCGCCGAGTAAATTTATGGTAGAAGGCGATGCATCGTCAGCGTCTTACTTCCTTGCAGCCGGTGCCATTAAAGGTGGAACGGTACGCGTAACCGGAATTGGCCAAAACAGCATTCAAGGTGACATTCGTTTTGCTGATGTACTCGAGGCCATGGGAGCAACGGTGGTTTGGCACGATGAATATGTTGAAATAACGGGTGCGCCGCTTAAAGGCGTGAACATGGATATGAACCATATTCCAGATGCAGCGATGACCATTGCTACGACGGCATTGTTTGCTGAAGGTCCAACTACCATGACCAACATTTATAACTGGCGTGTCAAGGAAACAGACCGTCTAGCGGCTATGGCCACTGAGCTTCAAAAGTTGGGGGCGAAAGTAGAAGAAGGGCACGACTATATTAAAGTGTGGCCAACTGACTCGCTAAAACATGCTGAGATAGACACGTATAACGACCATCGTATTGCCATGTGTTTCTCGCTTGTTGCACTAAGCGATACGCCGGTAACAATAAACGACCCGGGCTGCACGCGCAAAACGTTTCCAGACTACTTTACCCGCTTTAAAACACTGTATAGCAATCAGTAAAGTGTGGCAACGACCTTGCGTAATCGTGTAAGGTCTTGGTCACATAACGCGTAACCGCGCCATATTTATCCAAATGTACAATGCCACCGCTAGTAGGTGGCATTGCTTATCTTGAACTAAAGCGTATAATTGCGCGCGATTTTTAGTAATTTAAACGATGGAGCAGGTATGCATTCCACACCCGTAGTCACGGTTGACGGTCCTAGTGGTGCAGGTAAAGGTACGTTAAGTAGCTTACTGGCAAAGAAATTAGGGTGGCACTTTCTAGATAGCGGCGCAATTTACCGCGTATTAGCAGTTGCCGCACTACACCACGACCTTCCGTGTGATGATGAAGAATGTGTTGTTCCTCTAGCAACCGGTCTTGATGTTAGTTTCGAGACGAATGGCGATACCACTCGCATAATCTTAGAAGGCGAAGACGTTACCGACGATATTCGCACCGAAGAAGTTGGCGCTGTTGCGTCGAAAGTTGCGGCATTACCCCGTGTGCGCGAAGCACTACTTCGCAGACAGCGCGCTTTCCAACAAGATCCTGGTCTTGTTGCTGACGGTCGCGACATGGGTACGGTGGTATTTCCCGATGCGCCTGTAAAGATTTTCCTTACAGCAAGCGCAGAAGCCCGTGCTGAACGCCGTTATAGCCAGTTGAAAGCAAAGGGCATGGATGTTAATATTGCGCGCCTTTTAACCGATATCAAGGCAAGAGACGAGCGCGATACACAACGTGCGGTGGCTCCTTTGGTACCGGCACAAGATGCAGTAATTATAGATTCAACGGACTTGGATATTGACCAAGTCTTTGAAAAAGCGATGGATATTATTTCCTCACGCCTTTAATGACGAGAGCTGATCGCATCCAAAGCAGTGTTGCTACAGGAAGTGGCGACTAATTTTAATAACCCCGCGTTATCCGGATAAGAAGCGTGGATATCAACTTAAAAGTTATTTGAGACTTATGACTGAAAATTTTGCACAACTTTTTGAAGAAAGCTTACAAGAACTAGAAACACGTCCTGGTTCAATTGTAAAAGGTACTGTTGTTTCTATCGACAAAGACATCGTTCTTGTTGATGCAGGCTTGAAATCAGAAAGTGCTATCCCAGCTGACCAATTCAAAAACGCTGAAGGCGAACTAGAAATCGCTATCGGTGACCAAGTAGACGTAGCACTAGATGCAGTTGAAGATGGTTTCGGTGAAACTATCCTTTCTCGCGAAAAAGCGAAGCGTCACGAAGCGTGGGTTGAGCTGGAAAAAGCTTACGAAGATAAAGCTACAATTAAAGGCGTTATCAACGGTAAAGTTAAAGGCGGTTTCACTGTTGAAGTTAACAGTGTACGCGCGTTCCTTCCAGGTTCTCTTGTTGACGTACGTCCAGTACGTGACACTACGCACCTTGAAGGCAAAGAGCTTGAGTTTAAAGTTATCAAGCTTGACGCTAAGCGTAACAACGTTGTTGTTTCTCGTCGTGCAGTTATCGAAGCAGAAAGCAGCGCAGAGCGCGAAACGCTTCTTGCTAACCTTGAAGAAGGTCATGAAATCAAGGGTATCGTTAAGAACCTTACCGATTACGGTGCGTTCGTTGACCTTGGTGGCGTAGACGGTCTTCTACACATCACTGATATGGCTTGGAAGCGCGTTAAGCACCCAAGTGAAATCGTGAATGTTGGTGACGAAATCAACGTTAAAGTACTTAAGTTCGACAAAGAGAAGCAGCGCGTTTCTCTTGGTATGAAGCAAATGGGCAACGATCCATGGCAAGAAATTGCTTCTCGTTACCCAGAAGGTACTAAGATCAACGGTCAGGTTACTAACCTTACTGACTACGGCTGCTTCGTTGAAATCGAAGATGGCGTTGAAGGTCTTGTACACGTTTCTGAAATGGATTGGACTAACAAGAACATCCACCCATCTAAGGTTGTTAACCTAGGTGACACTGTAGATGTAATGGTTCTTGAAATTGACGAAGAGCGTCGTCGTATTTCTCTAGGTCTTAAGCAATGCATTGCTAACCCTTGGGAAACATTTGCTGAGTCACACGAAAAAGGTGACAAGGTATCTGGTAAGATCAAGTCAATCACTGACTTCGGTATCTTCATCGGTCTTGACGGCGGCATCGACGGTCTAGTTCACCTTTCTGACATCAGCTGGAATAAGTCTGGTGAAGACGCGGTTCGCGACTACAAGAAAGGCGATGAAATCTCTGCAGTTGTACTACAAGTCGACCCAGAGCGTGAGCGTATCTCTCTTGGCGTTAAGCAAATCGAAGAAGATCCTTTCAACAAGTATCTGACAGATAACAAGAAAGGTGCTATCGTTACTGGTACAGTAACAGCAGTTGATGCGAAAGGCGTTACTGTAAACCTAGCTGAAGAAGTTGACGGCTACATCCGCGTTGCAGATCTTGCTGTAGAGCGTGTTGAAGACGCAACAGAAGCGGCAAGCGTTGGTGATAGCATCGAAGCGAAGTTTATGGGCGTTGACCGTAAGAACCGCACTGTTAACCTATCTGTTAAAGCGAAAGATCAGGCTGACGAAAAAGAAGCTATCGATAAAGTTAACCAGCAAGAAGATGTTGGTTTCGCTAACGCGATGGCAGAAGCATTTAAAGCTGCTAAAGGCGAATAATGCTTTTGTGGGTGTGCATCTGCACACCCAATTCGCGATAGCTGTTTAAACAATAATATTGACAATGAGGTTAAGCATGACCAAGTCTGAATTAATTGAACGGCTCGCGGATCAAGCGCGTCACATTCCGGCGAAGGAACTCGAACTGGCAATTAAAGAACTTCTAGAGCAGATGGCGCAAACGCTTCAAAAGGGCGAGCGTATTGAAATTAGAGGTTTCGGAAGTTTCTCTCTTCACTATCGCGCACCACGCGTTGGTAGAAACCCAAAAACGGGTGAGACGGTGAAACTTGACGGTAAATATGTACCGCACTTCAAGCCTGGTAAAGAGCTTCGCGAAAGGGTAGACGCCTCAATCGCATAATGTATTTTAAAAGCCGCTGAAAAGCGGCTTTTTTGTGTCTGATGGAAAGTATTATCACAATTAGCCTTTCATTTAACTCTCTGCCTAGCTTAAATTAACGAATGCCCTGAGATACTTTTGTTTAATTTTTAATACCTATTGACCCCGACTAAAGTAGGGTTATATATTATTCGAATAATAATAAACGGTATACGTAGAAGTAATGTCAGCCGGCGATGAACAAGCAATAATAAAACAGTACCAGCCGCTCATTCGCGCGTTAATTCCATATGAACAACAAAACAGGTTGTTAGAGGGAATTAACAAGTTTTCGAAGCGTTTGCCTAGTAGTGTCCGAAAAGTCGTGAAAGAAGAGGTCGTTCGATTAACATCGTTAACCGACGCTCCCGCCGATAATTCTGCCTTCGCCCAATTTCCTGTTATGAAGTTCAAGCACTTCGGTGTTCAGATGCGCCTCGATAAAGTTGGCGCGCAGATCCTCAAAAACGAAACATCGCTCTATCAAGACAGGTACACCGTAGGTGTGTTTGAGTCGGTAATGAACTCAGACTTCTACCAAAACCAAATAAAAAAAGAACAATTCAAAAAAATTGTCGATGCTTTTAATGTTGAAAGCCAATCGTTTACAGATATAGATTTTGGCGATGACATTGCTATCCGACCAAACTTTACTATAACTTCCCCCGAGTTCGAAAAAGGTCGCCATTGCTCAATCAGCTCTATGTCACATAAAGGCATTAGTTTAGAGACGAAAAGGCCACCTAATGCATCCACCGGCGACATCATCACGTTTACCATTCCTGAAGTTAAAGGGTTAACCAAAGAACCCACTGAAATTACCCTTGAATTAGAGTCTGTAAAATACAATAAACATTTAGGGAAATATGAAACGTCGTTTAATTTTTTAGATGACGTCGATAAGGGGTTCTTAGCAACACTTAAACGTTACGTAGCGGTTACTGCCTATAAGCAACCGCTGCAGCGAGATTTGGAAATAGAACGCGCCATGCAAGAACTAGAGCGCGACCGAATACTCGAAAATAGCCCGTGGATGCCGGTATTTCTCGCGCCAGAGAAAAAGTCGCTCAAACCTATCATCGCTCTTTTTACCAAAGCTAATGTTGAACACAACGATGCGGGCAAGCTACTGGCAAGCCTGCAAGATAAGCCTATATTCGAAACGTTAGTTGATGAGTTGCGAAAGTACAATGAAGCTTATGTATTTCACGGCAACATCAAAACCAAAAATGGCAACGTTCAGATAACCGCAACGCATAGGCAGCTCCTTGGGCTCAAACAACTTAATGCGCTTGTGTATTTGCTAGCTAAGGGTGGTGACTTCATTTGTACTCACTGTCGACTCGATAGTGTAACCCGCGAAGATAAACAAAAAGCCTTTGCGATTCACGATATTGCTAGTAAGGAATTTGAACAATTAGCGCAGATCTCGCACGTGTTGTACTGTAAAGACGTGTCTGCTTATCTTACAAATTTGACGCTTTCTGCTAAATGCGATTTCAAGCCGTTGTCTAAAACATTGAAAGCCAGCGGTAATAACTGGCGTATCGACTTTGTCATGGAGGAAGATTTAGATAGGCGTAGTGAGACGCGTTATGTTATAGATAAGCCCGCTTCTATTAAAGTGGGCTTGCTTACCTCCCTTGATGCTCGAGTTGCCGATTTAAGTGCAAGCGGTATGAAGTTGAAGGTTGCGCCCCATAGCGACCTGCAGAAAGAAATTCGCGTATCTGTGCCTGAACTGAAAATTAAAGGCGAAAAATACAAGGTCGTACATTACCAGGCTGATACGGGCGTTGTAAGGTTGTGTCTTGTAGAAGATACGCGCAAGGCGAAAGTGAGTTCTAGTGTCGATCACATGGTTGAAGAAAATACCGCCTATTTTAAAGTAAGAGATATTGCTCGTATTCAGCGTTCAACACATCGTTTCATCTGGGAGTTGGCGGTTAGGCATATGCCGT
The DNA here is from genome assembly GCF_902705805.1 of Alteromonas alvinellae. NCBI lineage: Bacteria > Pseudomonadati > Pseudomonadota > Gammaproteobacteria > Alteromonadales > Alteromonadaceae > Alteromonas > Alteromonas alvinellae. The sequence continues at coordinate 28,334 of NZ_CACSIH010000212.1, forward strand.
CTTTATCGGTACTATGTGTGATGAACCGCTTTACGTTAGACAGGCTGAAAACAGTCTATCAAAGTGACGCATCTGACGACCTTTATCCGTTTTCTCGGACCCAAAATATCATCCCCCTGCACGGCTTTTTTGCAGACAAAGGGCAGGCTAAGCCCAAGTCACAAATTTTAGAAGCCATGTTTAAGGAAACCTCTGAACAAGCCTTGGTGGTGCATTGTGTAAGAAAGAGCGACAACCGTCTTGTATATATAAAAGAACGTGATTTTTTGTTCTCTAAGCTACGTATGCAAATCAAAACCCAGTTAGATGAAGAAAAAATCCAGCTTAGTGCAACCGACGTTACGGCAATACGCTGCCACGGCGCAATCACGCCATTAACCAAAAAGAGACTTGCACAGTTATCGAAGTTAGACAAAGCCATGTACGATAAGCTTGAAACTATGCAAGCAGGTTACACTCACTGCATCTTCATCACGAATATGTCTGCGCTCCACCACGATTTAGTGGTGGACAACCTCATAGCAAAACCTCAGCGCCATGAACTGGAAAGTGAAGGCGCTGCTTAAATTTCCCATACGCTTTTAGTGTTATCTCTTTTCGCATTTTGCTATTCTTGTAAATAAATCAATTAAAAAGGGTTGAGTGTTGAAAGGGATCCTAGCGTTTCTCATCATCTTGGTGCTACTTGCCATCGCATTTGTGATTGGCTCTCAAAATGAAGCACAAGTAACAGTTAATTATCTAATTGCTCAGGCGAATCTTCGTCTATCGACATTGATAGCGATTACACTTTCAATAGGCTTGGGGATCGGCATTTTGATCATGTTAATGAGTTGGCTAAAGTTACGTGTTCAGTTAATGTCTGCGCAATCTAAAATACAGAGTTTGGAACAAGAACACTAATGCTCGAACTGCTGTTTCTCCTTTTACCTGTTGCGGCAGGGTACGGTTGGATAATGGGCCGAAATAGTGTCCGTCAAGCGCAGCGAAAACAGTCAAGTATCCTATCTAAGCATTATTACAAAGGCCTGAATTTTTTACTTTCAGACCAACCTGATAAAGCTGTTGATACGCTAATTAAAATGATTAACGTAAACAGCGATACGGTGGAAACTCATATTGCAATGGGCAGTTTTTTCCGTCATCGCGGAGAAATAGACCGCGCGATCAAAGTTCATCAAAATTTAGTGAGTCGTGACGAACTCCAGCCCGCCCAGCGAGAAAATGCGCTTCGGGAACTTGGCCACGATTATACGCAAGCAGGCTTTCTAGAGCGTGCGGAAAATGCCTTTCTTCAACTGCTTAACAGCGATAAACACTACCTTGTAGCTCAACAGCAACTTTTCAGTATCTACCAGACCACGAAAGAGTGGGAAAGAGCCATAGAATTGGCCGAGCGGATGGTGCAGTGTCATGGTGACAATGATGATCTGTGCGAACGCTTAGCACATTTTTATTGTGAACAGGCATCGGTTGAGTTGAAGAACGATAGCCAAGGTGCGGCATTGACCTTATTACAAAAAGCGGTAAACGCCGACGAACACGCGGTTAGGCCGTGGCTTATGTTAGGTGATATAGCGCTTGATCAAAAACGCTTTACCGATGCCAACGCGTACTTTACACAAGTGGCCGAACGCGACATCAATTGGTTCAGCGAAGCGGTGCCGAGCCTTGAAAAAATTGCTGAAGAGACGGATGACTGGGACAGCTTTCAGAAAAACTTGGAGGCACACTGGCAAGAGTGCGCCACGTCTTATTTGGCTATGGTCGATGTACTAATGAAGCGCGGAGAGACAGCACAGGCGGCAGAGTACTTACTTGAGCAACTTCGCAAGCGCCCAACTATGCGCGGTTTTAAAACCCTCATGGGGCTTTATATAGATCAGCTTTCAGATAAAACCACGGCTGATAGCTTACGCTTACTTAAAGAATTGGTGGAAAAGCAAATGTTACAGCGGCCTAAATATCGCTGTGGCAGCTGTGGCTTTTCCGGTCGAAAATTATATTGGTTATGCCCTAGCTGTAAAAAGTGGGGCGTAGTAAAACCCATTAAAGGGCTAGACGGAGAATAAAAGAACATGCATGACCCACGCGTTATTGTTGCATTAGACTATGACAATAAAGACACTGCATTGGCGTTTGTTGATAAATTAGATTCAAGCTTATGCAAGCTAAAAGTGGGCAAGGAGATGTTCACCTTATTTGGACCGGAATTCGTAAAAGCGCTAGTAGCTAAAGGCTTTGACGTTTTCTTGGACCTTAAATTCCACGACATTCCAAATACTGTAGCGAAAGCGTGTAAAGCAGCGGCAGAGCTCGGTGTGTGGATGGTAAATGTACATGCGTCAGGCGGTTTACCCATGATGCAAGCGGCTAAAGAGGCGATTGCAACAAGCAGCAACCCTCAAACTAAACTTATTGCGGTTACCGTACTTACCAGCATGGACGAAGCGCAACTGGCTGATGTGGTAAGCGGCGTAACACCAGAGCAACAAGTACTGCGCTTGGCAGCGTTAACAGAAAAAGCCGGATTAGATGGCATTGTATGTTCTGCGCAGGAAGCCAGCGCATTACGCGAAAAACACAGCGACGACTTTCTGTTAGTTACGCCTGGTATTCGCCCAGTAGGCGCTGACGCTGGTGATCAAAAACGCGTTATGACGCCACCTGACGCAATGAAAGCGGGCGTGAGTTATTTGGTTATGGGGCGACCTATCACTAAAGCAGAAGACCCCATTGCTGTATTAAAAGCTGTAAACGAATCAATAAACGGTTAGCACTACATCAGAAACCTTCTGTATAGCCGGTTATTAAGGGTTCAGGTACAAAAAAGCTCGGATGTGATGTTCACATACCGAGCTTTTTTATTCCGATATTTTTATTCAAGGATATGGCCACAGCCCCACCCGAGAATAATCTTAAGAAATTATTCGCCTTTAAGCGCTACTTCAGCGGGGGTATAGGTTAGACCTAGTTCTTCACCTAGTGCATCAACAACGGCTTTGTAAGTTACCTTACCTTCGTGCACGTTTAGGCCGTTAAGCAAGTGCTTGTCTTCTAGCATAGCTTTCGCTGGGCCTTTGTTCGCTAGTGCTAAACCAAATGGCAATGTAGCGTTGTTTAGTGCCATTGTAGAAGTACGCGCAACGCCCCCAGGCATGTTTGCAACACAGTAATGAACCACGTCATCAACAGTGTAAACAGGGTCTTGGTGTGTGGTCGCTTTAGAGGTTTCAAAGCATCCGCCTTGGTCGATAGCAACATCAACAAGCACTGAACCAGGCTTCATGGCTTTAATTTGTTCGCGAGTAAGAAGCTTCGGAGCTGCTGCACCAGGAATTAGTACCGCACCAACAACAAGGTCAGCTTTTGAAGAGTAGTGCTCGATAGCGTCAACGGTTGAGTAAACCGTTTTTACTTGTCCGTTAAAGATATCGTCGAGCTGGCGAAGACGAGGAAGCGAGCGGTCGAGAATAGTAACATCAGCACCAAGGCCTAGTGCCATTTTCGCAGCGTTAGTGCCTACAACACCACCACCAATAACTAATACCTTGCCTGGCGCTACGCCTGGGACGCCGCCAAGTAGTGTACCGCTGCCACCGTGCGCTTTTTCAAGGTAATGCGCACCTGCTTGAACAGACATACGGCCTGCTACTTCACTCATTGGCGCAAGTAGTGGAAGGCCACCACGGTCATCGGTTACTGTTTCATAAGCAATACACGTAGCACCCGACTCAACAAGTAGCTTAGTTTGTGTAGGATCAGGCGCTAGGTGTAGGTAAGTGTAAAGGGTCTGACCTTTACGAAGCATTTTACATTCGTTAGGCTGAGGCTCTTTTACTTTTACAATCATTTCCGCTTCAGCAAACACTTGCTCCGCCGTTGATGCAATGGCTGCGCCTGCTTCGACATACATTTCGTTAGTGAAACCTATTGCGTCACCTGCGTTAGTTTCTACTAAAACGCTATGACCGTGGCTAACAAACTCTTTTACAGCCGCTGGCGTCAAGCCAACACGGTATTCGTGGTTCTTAATTTCTTTTGGTACACCAACTAACATGTATAGTCCTCAATCTTATAGTGAGCTTCTAAGCGGCTCTGGTTGAACTTTTGATAAATAGTGTTCGGCTTTGAAGCATGTGAACATATTTGCGGAGTATACGTGATAAAAAAAAGAACTATCTGCTGAAGAATGGGTGTTTGTAGCATATAATTCTCCTAAAAGATGCTTTTAAGATATTTTATATGCTGGTAAAGACACCAAAACACCTAGACCGAATAGACAGGAATATCCTGGTACAGTTACAGAAAAACGGGCGTATATCAAACGTCGAACTTGCTAAAGAAGTGGGATTAAGCCCCAGCCCTTGTCTCGAGAGAGTTAAGAGGCTGGAGGCTCAGGGCTATATAAAAGGATATCATGCTGTCGTTGACCCAGAAAAGCTCGGCGCAGCCATGCTTGTCTTCGTAGAGATTACGTTAACGAAAACATCGGTAGATATCTTTGCAGAATTTTCTGCTGCGGTAAAATTGCATGACGATATACAAGAGTGTCACTTAGTGTCTGGAGATTTCGACTTTTTATTAAAAGCGCGTGTTGCCGATATGAGCAGTTACCGAAAATTGCTTGGTGATACCTTATTACGTTTGCCGGGCGTAAGCGAGTCGCGGACATACGTTGTAATGGAAGAAGTAAAAAGCACATCGTCGCTGCGCATTAATTTGAAGTAATGAAAGCGTGGCTCAAAAGCGTATTTTTGTGGTAGGCTGTGCAAAAATACAGTATTTGTGCGCAGCGAAGGAATTGTTGTGTTTCACAAATGTGGGGTAGGGGAGTAATTCATATTTTCATTATTATGTTCAGCTGCTTACCGAAAATTAAATAATTAATAATTATGTAGGGATTGCAAAGAGTTCGCTAAGCTCTTTGCTGCGTTTAGCGCAAAAGTGGTGCGTATAGGCTAATACCGATTGTCTATATGACTTCATGCGATAGAATTTTAAGGTTTTTTAGGGTTATGGCGCGATTAACAGGGGTTCAGCGAGTGTGGGAAGCAGGCATGATTATCGCCTGTGTTTTCGCCTTCTTCTTATTGCTGGCACTAGTATCTTTTCATCCAGGCGACCCAGGCTGGAGTCAGGCTGGTTTACAATTAGACATACACAATTGGGTAGGGGCAACAGGTGCGTGGGTGGCAGATCTGCTGTTGTTTTCATTTGGCTTTCTCGCCTATCTACTTCCGTTCGGTTCCGCCTTCTTAGGTTGGTTCTTATTTCAACACATCAAAGAACTTGATGAGTTCGATTACCTCACTATTGGATTAAGAATTATCGGTGGGCTGTTAATGGCTCTTGGTGCAACGGGCATCGCCAGTATAAATTTTGACGACATTTACAACTTTTCAGCGGGCGGTTTTGTTGGTGACGTCATTAGTTCGGCACTTATACCTTATTTTAATACCGCTGGAACGATCCTATTGTTGCTTTGCTTTTTCTGTACCGGTTTTACTCTATTAACAGGTATCAGTTGGCTTACCATTATCGATAGATTAGGGGAAGGGACACTATGGTTGGGTCGCAAGGGCCTGTCAGCACCTCAAAGTTTGTTAGCACTTGAAATGCCGCGTTTGGCGTTAGCCAATAAGTCTTCCAGCCGAGAAAGTTCTGACGGCGCGGAGTTGGATATTACCAGTATGCGGGCAGAGCCCTTGGCGTCTTCTCCACAGGTTGAGCCACAGCAAACGCATAAGGCTACTCCGACTCGCAGTGAACCTAACTTCGGTATCGACGAAGTCGAAGATGAACCGCCATTTTATACCTATAACAGAGACGAATCTGTTCAGAATACGTCGAATCATGAAACTGATGAAGAGGAAAATGATACCGCATCAGTTGACAGTAATAGTGAAACCAAGAAATCGGCTTTTTCTCTATCGGGCATGCGCGAAGTGGTTACGGGTGGTTTTAAAGATAAAGTAGGTTTGGGCAAATCCGGTCAAGAGGAGCCAACACATTCTTCCAGTGAAAGCGCCCAATATGAACATAATCAGCAGCATCAACAAAGCCCGCATATCAATTTTGACGATTTAGAGGAGTTTGATGAAGACCTGCCTTACGAAACAGGAAGTAAGCCAGTAGCGTCGACAAATAACACGGCTTTCTCAGCGGACGATAGCCAGCCTTCAGCGTCTGCTGCTGATACGCAACCAACGCACACGCAAGGTGAAGTTCAAGGCGCAACTCAGGCATTTACCCCCGCAGCACTTGGTGCTAAGCCATTAAAAGCAAGAGCAGGGCAAATTGACCCTGACTTGCCTCCTATGCCGTCGTTTGATTTGCTTGAACGCGCCGACAAACATGAAAACCCGCTTACGCCGGAAGAGATTGAAGGTATTTCTCGCCTTGTCGAAGAAAAGCTCGCTGATTTCAATATTGAAGCCACTGTAGTAGGTGTGTACCCAGGACCAGTAATTACGCGTTTTGAACTAGACCTAGCGCCTGGCGTTAAAGTGAGCAAAATTACAGGGTTATCAAAAGACTTAGCACGTGCAATGTCAGCTATTTCAGTTCGTGTAGTTGAGGTTATTCCGGGTAAGTCAGTAATTGGTTTAGAACTGCCAAATAAAAAACGTGAAATGGTGCGTTTGAGTGAAGTAATTAGCTGCGATACGTTCCAATCAAACAAGTCGCCATTAACCATGGTGTTGGGTGCAGACATATCAGGTCAGCCAGTCGTGGTCGATTTAGCCAAGATGCCGCACCTTTTGGTAGCGGGTACTACAGGGTCAGGTAAATCTGTGGGTGTGAATGTGATGATCTTGAGTTTGCTCTATAAGAGCACGCCTGAAGACGTTCGCATGATCATGATTGACCCCAAAATGCTTGAACTTTCGGTTTATGAGGGCATACCTCATTTACTTGCTGAAGTAGTTACTGACATGAAAGAAGCGGCCAATGCGCTTCGTTGGTGCGTAGGAGAAATGGAGCGTCGTTATCGTCTAATGAGCGCCCTTGGTGTGCGTAACCTCAAAGGTTACAACGCGAAAGTGGAAGAAGCCATTGCTAACGGCACACCAATAAAAGATCCCCTTTGGAAGAACGAAGAAAGTATGGATGCTGAGGCACCAGACTTAGCCAAGCTTCCAGCTATTGTGGTTGTGGTCGATGAATTCGCCGACATGATGATGATTGTGGGCAAAAAAGTAGAAGAGCTTATTGCACGTATCGCACAGAAAGCCCGTGCGGCAGGAATCCACCTTATTCTTGCTACCCAGCGCCCTTCTGTCGATGTAATTACAGGTTTGATTAAAGCGAATATTCCAACCCGCTGTGCATTCCAGGTTTCCAGTAAAATAGACTCAAGGACCATTCTTGACCAACAGGGTGCAGAAACCTTGTTAGGTATGGGGGACATGCTTTACCTACCACCTGGAAGCCCAGTACCTACTCGTGTTCACGGTGCGTTTGTAGACGATCACGAAGTGCATGCGGTAGTGGCAGATTGGCAGAAGCGTGGTGAGCCAGAGTACATAGATGAGATCCTGAATGGCGAGGCAACGGCAGAAGTCTTACTGCCAGGTGAGCAGCCTGAGGGTGAAGACCAAGAATTCGACGCATTCTACGACGAGGCTGTCGCGTTCGTTACCGAAACCCGTCGCGCGAGTGTCTCGAGTGTACAGCGTAAATTTAGAATTGGTTACAACCGTGCAGCACGCTTAGTTGAACAAATGGAAATGAGCGGTGTCGTAAGTGCACAGGGGCATAACGGAAACCGTGAGGTGCTTGCACCGCCGCCCCACAAAGATTAACGAATGGATTGAATAAATGAATAAAGCAGTTTCGGTTTATTTTGTGAGTGCATTGGTAACGGCAGGTACGGCAATGAATGCTGCTAATGCTGCGGTAGAATTAGGTAGTACAGGTTCAAATATAGGCAAGAACAATGCTCACGAGGTTGTCAGTGCTCATGACGCTATTCAGGCTAATGCCACAGTAAACACTAGTCAGCCTAAAACTTCATCGCTTATCAATGATTCTGCGAGTACGTCACTGCAGGCTTTGTTAAGCAATATGAAGCAGTTTCGCGCAAGTTTTGCGCAAACAGTAGTCGATGCACAGCAAAATGTCGTTCACGAAGCACAAGGCACGCTGACCATGACCCGCCCCAATAAGCTTCGCTGGGAAACTACATTTCCTGATGAAACTTTGTTGGTTGCCGATGGCGAAGCGGTTTGGAATGTGGATACCTTTGTAGAGCAGGTGACGGTGCTTTCTCAAGATAATGCGATTAAGGATAACCCTATCGTTTTGCTTACATCGACAGATGAAGCAATCTGGTCGAAGTTTTCTATCAGTCAAGTGAACAGTGGTGTATCTACCAACAATTTGGCAAGTGGCATCAATAACGATAATGCCTTGCAAAGTTATCAAATCACACCAAAAGAAGAAGGCGGTCAAATTCTCACGCTTACTTTAACCTTCAATCAAGACAACGAGCTCGCTTCGCTTAATATGCTCGATGCACAACAGCAAATCAGCACGTTAGTGTTCAATAATATTGAGACTCGCTTTCCTGTGCCGGCCGACACCTTCTCGGTTGATATTCCAGATAGCTTCATAGTTGATGACCAGCGTTAATCAAGAGTTCGCGCCGCTGGCGGCGCGAATGCGCCCGGTTACCATAGAGCAGTACAGCGGTCAAGACCATTTACTTGGCGAAGGTAAGCCTCTTCGTAAAATGTTAGAGGCAGGGCACTGTCATTCTATGATTTTGTGGGGGCCGCCGGGTACCGGAAAAACTACTCTTGCGGAGCTTATCGCTCAGTATACTAATGCATCTGTTTTGCGTATTTCGGCCGTAACATCTGGGGTGAAAGACATCAGGGCCGCTATGGACGCGGCAGAAGAAAACGCCCGCTACAATCAGCGAACACTGCTTTTTGTAGATGAAGTTCACAGGTTCAATAAGAGCCAGCAAGATGCGTTTTTGCCATTTGTTGAATCAGGTGTGGTTACCTTTATTGGTGCAACGACAGAAAACCCCTCATTTGAATTAAATAAAGCGCTTTTATCTCGAGTCCGTGTTTACGTGCTAAAAACACTTGAACAACATGCGTTATCTGAATTAGTCGATAGAGCGCTGAGCGATAGCGAAAAAGGCCTTGGCGACAGAGCTCTTGGCATTGATGAAATAGCAAGAAACGCCCTTATAGATTTGAGCGGTGGCGATGCCCGCCGTCTTCTTACGTATTTGGAACTAGCTGCGGACTTCACCGGAGAAAACGAAATAACCGTCAGCGATATTGAACATGCGGTAGGCGAGAAAGTAGCTAGTTATGATAATAAAGGCGATACCTTCTACGACCTCATTTCAGCGTTTCATAAATCCGTAAGAGGCTCAGATCCAGATGCAGCTCTTTACTGGTATGCAAGAATTCTCGATGGCGGTGGTGACGCGCTATATGTGGGAAGACGTCTTCTAGCTATCGCGTCGGAAGATATTGGCAACGCCGACCCAAGGGCTATGCAGCTATGTATCAATGCCTGGGACACCTTTCACCGTGTAGGGCCCGCAGAGGGTGAACGCGCTATTGCGCAAGCTGCGGTATATTGCGCGTTAGCTGCAAAAAGTAACGCCGTTTATATGGCATTTAACGAAGCTAAAGCACTGGCGCGCAAGACCTCAGATGCGCCGGTACCCATGCATTTGCGTAATGCGCCTACCTCGCTGATGAAAGAGCTAGGCCACGGCGATGGTTATCGCTATGCCCACAACGAGCCGAACGCGTTTGCCGCGGGAGAATCTTACTTTCCTGAGAACCTTACTGGTACTCGCTTATACAACCCCAATGAGCGAGGTTTAGAAAAATCCCTGAAAGCAAAGCGTGAATTTCTCGATTCACTTAATGCGAGAAGTAACAATAAAAGGTAAAGTTGCACAGATACACCTCTACTAATTCAAAGACCATGGATTAGTTACTAAAAAGAACGCGCTAGGGAGTTTTTCGTGCCTCAAGGGTTAGCTTTGTATTGTTTTATTGCCGCTGGCGGGGCAACTGGTGCCTGTTTACGTTATTTTGTTACTACAAGTGTAGATTCCTTATTTGGAAAACACATGCCGTTTGGTACACTAACGGTGAATGTGGTTGGGTCGTTCGCACTCGCGTTACTGTACGGTATTATTGAACGTCACGAGTTAAGCGACTCGCCTTACCGTGCGCTCATTGGTGTAGGCCTATTAGGTGCCTTTACCACATTCTCAACATTTTCCGTTGAAACCTTAACTTTATTAGAAAACGGGTTGTGGCTTAAAGCCGCAGCAAATGTATTTCTTAACGTTGGCGCTTGCCTAGTAGCAGGTTGGCTAGCCATTCAATTAATGAAAGGATAATTAGAAACACATGTTAGATCCAAAGTGTTTGCGAAGCGATATAGAACAAACAGCTAAGCGATTAGCTGCCCGTGGTTTTAACCTCGACGTAGCAGCTTTCAGTTCGCTTGAAGAAAAAAGAAAAACACTTCAGTCCAGAACACAGGATCTGCAAAACGAGCGTAACGTACGAAGTAAGTCCATTGGTAAAGCAAAAGCGCAGGGTGAAGACATCGCACCGCTTTTAGCTGAAGTGGGAAAACTGGGTGACGAGCTTGATGCCGCTAAAGCGGAACTTAGCGAACTGCTGGAAGAAATAAATACCCTTACGCAAGGCATTCCTAACTTGCCTCATGAATCTGTTCCTGAGGGTGAGAACGAAAACGATAACGTGGAAATTTCCCGTTGGGGTGAGCCTCGAACGTTTGATTTTGAAGTTAAAGACCATGTTGATGTGGCTGAAGGCTTAAACAATGGCCTTGATTTCGCAACGGCAAGTAAGCTTACTGGAAGCCGTTTCGTAGTGATGCGCGGCGATATTGCTCGCCTAAACCGTGCCTTAGCTCAGTTCATGCTTGATACCCATACCCAAGAACATGGTTACCAAGAAATGTACGTGCCTTATTTGGTTAATGCCGACAGTTTATACGGCACGGGCCAGTTGCCTAAATTTGGTGAGGACCTATTTCACACCAAGCCAGCAACTGAAGAGGGACAGGGGCTTAGCCTAATTCCAACGGCGGAAGTTCCGCTAACTAATATTGCAAGGGATGAAATATTAGATGCGAAAACGCTGCCTGTGAAAATGACTGCGCACACGCCTTGCTTCCGCTCAGAAGCGGGTTCGTACGGTCGTGATACCCGTGGCCTTATTCGTCAGCATCAGTTCGATAAAGTCGAGCTTGTACAACTGGTTAAGCCAGAAGAGAGCTTTGACGCGCTAGAAGCACTTACAGGCCATGCTGAAGTTATTCTTCAAAAGCTAGAATTGCCTTACCGTAAAGTGCTGTTATGTACCGGTGACATGGGCTTTGGTGCATGTAAAACCTACGATCTTGAAGTATGGCTACCTGCACAGAATACTTACCGTGAAATTTCTTCATGTTCAAACATGTTGGACTTCCAAGCACGACGCATGCAGGCTAGATTCCGTAACCCAGAGACGAATAAAACTGAACTGCTTCACACATTGAACGGTTCTGGCTTAGCGGTAGGGCGCACGCTTGTAGCGATTTTAGAGAATAATCAGCAAGCAGACGGTAGCGTTACCATTCCTAAGGCGCTTGTGCCTTATATGGCTGGCCAGGAAGTTATTAAAGCAAGCAATTAACCCACTTTGAAGTGGCGAATCATTTCCGCCAGTAATAATATGAAATCCGATATGAGTAATCGTATCGGATTTTTTTTGTGTATTACTGATGGATATTGTTTATGTGCGGATTTATACAGCGTATTACTGACTCACCAGACGTTATAGCGCTACTTGAAGAAGTGGGTCTCACACAAACGATACCGCTTTTTGTCAATGAATCTTCCTCAAGCAATGTCATTAACTTTTATCCCGCATTTGGAAAAGCAGCTGAACGGCAAATAACCAATATAATCGTATCTAGTGATAGCACAATAGATGCGACATGGTGGTTTGATGCTAAGCCTGTTGGCAACACGCTAGAGGTTGGGAACAGAACAACATTTAACGCCCGAAACTTAGATAGCCCTTATTGGGGAAAGTTTATTCGTGAACGGCGGGCTATAGTTGTAGCAACGGCAGTAGGTGAGTCAAACCCACTTGGAAAAGGAAAATCACATTATTTGATGAAGCCCAAAAGCGGCGCCTTACTTATTGGCGCGCTATACCGGCGGTTTAGTAATGGGTTGTTTTCCTGTGCGGTGGTGACACGTCCGCCCATAGATGGCTTTTGCCAGTATCATGAAAAATCTATTCCATGCTTTCTTCCTCACGATAGTCACGCTATTAATGCATGGTTAACCACTGACAAACATGGCTCGTTGAATGATGAGGTAGAGTATATTTTGAATAACCCTCGCATTTATACCGACCTTGAAGTAACGCGAGTAAAAACGTTTAAAAGCGCTCAAGCAATGGGGGAAGTCAATATATTAAAGGCTGACGAAAACGATTAATTTAAACTAGCAAGAGAGCAAAATAAAGGCGGCTATAACAACAGCCGCCTGTGACAACCTCTGTGCTAAATAACGCTTTATTTAAGGTAAGAAAGCAAGGTATCCTCGTCCGCACCTAAAACATTCTTTTTCACTTCTTTATCGACCACATCTGAACATTGAGATGACATTCCATTTCTCAATTTGCCAAGAAACCCTGGCCCGCTAATAATATCTATTGAGCCTAGCGCACCTCGTTTACGCTCGCCATCCAGCCAGTCAGCAATGTCACTGGCAAATCGTTCATCTTCGAGTTCAGCGGCATCTTTTCGATTCATGCTATCAACGCCTGGTACTTGCGAAGCGGGAGCCGATTGCCTGCCGGGTTTATCTGTATAAATGTCTTGGTCACTCGCGCCACTAAACTCATTGTGCCATTTCTTTACTTTAACAAGCGCACTTCCGTGGTTGATATAGGTGTAAGCTGTGGCGTTGTCGTGGTTGGCCACAATTACGTAGTGTTTCTGAACTGTCATACAGCCTCCTATGTCCATTTATGTAAAACATTCACGTTTATGGTGTTCGGTGAAAGACGAGTATGAAAAATGTGCCTAAAACCTCAGTTAAAACGCTAATGTAAAAGAGGTGTTGCAATATCAACACCAAAGCCAAGAAAGATAACAATAGGGTGGCGCTTCTTATAGTTACCTCGAATTAAGCTTCAACCCGAGCAGCAACTTAACGAGTGCTTTTAGTAGAAGGCTAGTAGGTGGGGTTAAGCCCGTCGATACACAACAATCGATACTGCGATATCACGAGTAAGTAATCTCAAGGAATATGCGAAAGGGAAAAAGGCTAGCAGAGGGGCGCTAGCGCTTTAAATACAATGCGTAATCGACTTTACAAGCATTTCGCAGGTTTAGGTAATCCTGCCAGTTTGGTCGCTTGCTTAGCCGGGCCTTTTTTAAAGAGTCGCTGCAGGTAGCGGCTATTCCCTTTTTCTGGCCCAAACTTATTGGCCATAGCTTTCACCAAAGCACGAATTGCTGGGCTGGTTTCGTACTCTTCATAGAATGCGCGTACGAAGCGCACCACTTCCCAGTGGGCTTCGGTTAACTCAATATTTTCTTCTTGCGCCAGCAACTCAACCATATCTTCTTCCCAAAGGGTATAGTCGAGTAAATACCCGGCTTTGTCTGTAGGGATCGCTTGCCCTTTATAATTGAAGCTATAGGTTTCTTGTGTCATGAAAGGGGTATCCAGTGCTGATTTTTTGCTGATATTGCAGCAAGTTCTTTGTGTGAAATTGGATTAAAATGTTCGGGAAGATTTGCGCCCCTGGTATCCGCATCTGTACTCAAGAACGACAGGTTTAGCGTTGGTTTGTCTTTTGCCGTGCTCTCTACCGTGCTTTTTACCGTATTGGCCAGCTGCTCAAAAAACGCGGTGTTTAATGCAGGGGCATAAACGCCATCACCAACAAATACAATATAAGTAGAAGTCGATTGCTCAAAAGTGGCTTCAATAAGCTGTTTGTATTCAGTGCTCAAATTTGGCGTTGAAATAGTAATAAGCATTAGAATGTCACCACATGATCTACGCTTTGGATAAGCGTGACCTTTTCTTCTGGGGTTATCCACTCACAGTCTAACTCATCAACTAAACTGTTATTAGAAAGAACCTGATCAATGTCGTATGTATCTGCACTTGCTTTACACACAAAGCATTCTTCGATATCGAAAAACGGCATGCTAGCTAAACGTTTGGTGTGATTTTTTAATCCTTTGGTAGACGCTGCCTTAACAAGCTGCAGTACACCTTGGCTTTCAAAAAGCACTTTAACTTCGTGCCCATAGTTTGTTGCAGCAAGCGCAAAATCTAAACCGTCTTGGCTTTTAGCATTGGAAAAAGGGCTTTGCGTAAACCTAATAAGTAGTTGCGCCATTAGAATTGTACCAACCTGTTGCAATCGTGGAGCGCAGTGAAGAATTCGCCCAAGCCAGCTTGCTCGAAAGGCGCGGATAAGTTGGCCTGAGACAACCCATTCTCTTTCGCCTCTAATTCACTAACAATACCTCGCTTAACGGCGGCGGTAATGCATACAAGTAATTTCACATTGTGCTCAGTCGCTAGAGCCTTCCAACCACCAAATGCGAACAGCTCGTCGCCCGTCTTTAGCATTAAGTTATTGGTGTGGTGTACACCTTCGCTGTAAAAGAAAACGTTGTTAACTACGTCGCCGTTATCTATGGCGCCTTGCACAAACGCAAGGGCGCGCAAAGCCGTGTCACCTTGAAAAGGTGATGATGTGATAAGTACTGAATATTCTGCCATACAAATAAAAACACCCCGGTTAAGGGGTGTTTCTCTTTAAACCTTTAACGCTGTTTTAATCGTCGCCACCAAACGCACCTAAAAGGTGAAGGATAGACGTGAACAAGTTGTATATGTTCAAGTATAGCGAAACTGTTGCACGAATGTAGTTTGTTTCACCACCGTGAATGATACGGCTAGTATCGAACAAGATGAAACCTGACATAATAAACACAATCGCTGCACTGATTGCTAAGCTTACCGCTGGAACTGCGAAAAAGATGTTCGCAATTGCCGCCACAAGCACAACCACTAAACCTACTACCAAGAAACCGCCCATAAATGAGAAGTCTTTCTTAGTGGTTAGGGCGTAGCCAGATAGCGCGAAAAACACGAGGGCTGTTGCACCTAATGCTTCCATGATTAGCCCTGGACCAGCAACGCCTAAATAGAAATTAAGCGTGTAACCTAGTGAAGCACCCATTAAACCTGTGAATGCAAACACCCAGTAGATGCCAGATGCTGAATCAGCTTTTTTCTGAACTACAAAAAGAGTTATAAAAGCGCCGATAGTCATAACAAGAGACATCATAGGAGAAATGCCTACTGCCATTGCTATACCAGCACAAACTGCACTAAACGCCAGTGTCATCGCAAGCAGCATATAGGTGTTGCGTAGAACCTTGTTCGTCTGCAATACCGATGGTTGAGATGCACTTGAATACATCGAACGTTGATCCATTGTTTCCTCCAATAGGACTTATGATATGACCAAAATGGTTCACAATTATTTAGTGTATGTTGTATGGGTTTTAGTTCCCATTTTCAAGTAGTTTCAGATGAAAATGGTGTCAGGTGAATATAAAAACATCTCTTGTACGTGCTAAACAGTCTATTTGATTGAAATCTCGGCACTTAGACAACTTTTTTAATTTTTCGCTTTACAGTCATAAAAATATCATTAAGATACGCAGCACTTCAGGAGAGTTGGCAGAGCCCGGTTTAA
>NZ_CACSIH010000213.1:0-21796 GCF_902705805.1 Alteromonas alvinellae
ACTTGCCAGCGCCTTCTGAGTCGGCAATGATCTATGCGGATTGGTATTGAACCTAAGGAGTCGAAATGTTAGTTGTAGTATCCCCAGCAAAAAATTTAGATTTTGAAAGCGAAATTCCTGTGAGCCAGTTCACTCAGCCTGCCATGCTTGAAGACACTGAACGTTTGATGGAAGTTTGCCGCACTTTATCTCCGGCTGACCTATCATCGCTGATGAAAATAAGCGACAAGTTAGCAACGTTGAACGCCAACCGTTTTGCTGAGTTCTCTACACCGTTTACTCCCGATAATGCACGCCAAGCAATGTATGCGTTCAATGGCGACGTGTACACAGGGTTAGATGCCTACTCGCTTGATAGCGAAACGGTCGAATATGCGCAACAACACCTTCGTATTTTGTCTGGCCTATATGGACTACTTCGTCCACTAGACTTAATGCAGGCCTATCGTTTAGAAATGGGCACAAAATTAGCAAACCCAGAAGGCAAAGACCTGTATGCGTTTTGGGACGATCGCATTACCTATATGCTTAATAAGGCATTAGAAGCGCAGGGTGATAACGTGTTGATTAACCTTGCTTCGAATGAGTACTTTAAAGCGGTGAAGAAGAAGTCGTTAGACGGCATGATCATTACGCCAACGTTTAAAGACTGCAAGAATGGTCAGTATAAAATTATCAGTTTCTTTGCGAAGAAAGCCCGTGGTTTAATGGCGCGTTATATTATTGAAAACCGTGTAGAAGACGTAGAAGGTCTGAAAAACTTCGACGTAGATGGCTATGTGTTTAGCGAAGAACAAAGCTCATCAACGGAACTTGTGTTTCTGCGTAACCAAGAAAGTTAAGAGAAAACCCAGAAATAGGGGGTGTAAGCAAGCTTGCCTATTGTCTCTTAAAGCAATGGCCTCTCTTTTTTTCTTGTGAGCGTGCTGAAGTGGGTAAACCATCATTATGGAATACCCACTTTTAGTTTACTCACTGCATAAAAAAGTTCTTGTATTGTTCTCTTAGCTCTACTTTGCGAATTTTCCCTGTACTTGTCATAGGTAGTGCGTCGCAAATAAATATATGTTTGGGTACTTCAAACTTGCCAAGCTTCTCCTTACAAAATGCATTGATGGCTGGCAACATCTCTTGTGTTAAGTCATTACCCACTATGCATGCGCAAACCGCTTCACCCCAGTGAGGATGAGGCACTCCTATAGCAGCTGCAGCTTCTATTTCTT
Organism: Alteromonas alvinellae; assembly: GCF_902705805.1. Taxonomy (NCBI): domain Bacteria; kingdom Pseudomonadati; phylum Pseudomonadota; class Gammaproteobacteria; order Alteromonadales; family Alteromonadaceae; genus Alteromonas; species Alteromonas alvinellae. Next base: position 1,224 of record NZ_CACSIH010000213.1, read on the forward strand.
TCATTAAGCAAAGCGTTTGCTCTACTTTTTGAGATGACACATTTTCTCCTCCAGACTTAATGGTATCTTTTACCCTATCGATAAACATTAGTTGGCCTTTACTATCGATAAATCCTAAGTCACCCGTGTGGTGCCAACCAAATTTATATGCGGCTTTGCTGGCGTCTTTATTTTTATAATATCCATTCATAACTTGCGGGCCTCGCCACACTATTTCACCTGTTTCGCCCTGTTCCACTTCTACACCTTCCTCATTTATTACGGCTTGCTCGTTAAAACACAGGGGAACACCCCAGTAGTTACCCTCTGCAAATTCAGTTTCACATCCGTCTTTGAACAAACTAGAAACAGGGCTAAATTCTGTTTGCCCACTGCCTAAGTGGACTTTGCAGCCAAAAGCATCGCGAATTTGCTGACGATTCTGCTCACTCATTGGCGCCATACCGTAAATGGCTAATTTAAAGTCGCTAAGATTTCGTTCGTGAAAGTTATCTGTTGCCATTAATGCATTCCACATCATAGGTAAAAGCACAGACGTTTCTATTTTCTCACTTTCTAAGCTGTTCGCTATTTGGATGGGATCGAATGTAGCGTGAAGCGTACAGCATCCACTTCTTAAAAACGTAGGGTAGAGTATTGAAAGGGCGGTACAGTGAAATAGCGGAAGAACGAGTAACATTTTGCACTGTGCGCTTAGTTCTAGTTCTATTGCCGCAGTAAGTGCTGCAATGGTTAGTGAAAGGTGAGATGTTTCAACCGCTTTGGGTTTTGAGGTGGTCCCAGACGTGTAAATCATGTGGGCTGTGTCTCTGTCGTTTATTATCCTGTCTTCAATTTCTGTGTCGCTATGCTCTTTGATAAAGGGCTCAAATGCGAACGTTGCCTTGCCCTTATCTTGGCCTAACTGAATGGTGAAATGTATGTCGTCATTATTATTAGTGCTTGCAAACACAAGATCTGAGAGTAGAGGGTCGAAAACGACTACTTTGGAACCGCTGTGTTCAATATTAAAGGTCACGTCGGCAACGCTTTGCATAAAGTTAATAGGCACTGCAATAACGCCCAGTTTGTAGCAGGCGAAGTAAGTAACAACAACATCTATCTGGTTTACCGCTAACATCGCCAGCTTATCGCCTTGTTTAATGCCTTCACGCATCAGCGCATTGGCTAATTTATTAACTTTTTTGTTGAGCTCGCTATAGGTTACGGTACGGCGTTCATTGTGATAAAAGTCGACTAGTGCAGGCAAACTGCCGCTATCTCGTGCGCGCCTGCGCATTAAATCTCCCATGGCTACGCGTTCTACCAAGTTTCTTTCTAACTGTTGTGTTCTCATGCTTGTGTCCTTGTCGTTAACGCAAAACCTTAGGTGTAATGCTTCTGTGGAAGCCATCCCACGTTTCGCTGGCAGGCTGGTGAAGGTTCTGCAAAGGGAAAAGTGCTGGAACCGACCCCATGCTGGCACCACCGTCTACAAATAGTGTTTGCCCAGTGATGAAGTTCGCACCCTTGCTTAGTAGAAAGCACACCGTAGAAGCGATTTCAGCTTCGCTGGCAATTCGTCCTAGCGGAACCGCGTGCTTTAGGTTTTGAATAGCGTGTTTCATATCTTCGGGGTAGGTGTCTAGCCCTGACGATGCTACCCACCCAGGCGCAATAGCATTGACCCTGACGCCAAATGACCCCCATTCCCACGCCGCGGTTTTAGTGAGGTTTTCAACGCCTGCTCGGGCGGCACCAGAATGTCCCATACCCGGCATACCATTTTTGTTGTCAGCGGTAATGTTGACAATATTGCCGCCATGATTTTTAAAGTGCTTACTGAATAGGGCTTTAGCCATTAGAAAGCCTCCAATTAAATTAGTTTGAATAACGCGTTCAAAACCGTTTTGGGATATGTGCGAGAGTGGGGCGCGAAACTGACCGCCCGCCATGTTTACCAACCCGTGCACGCGTTTATGCTTTTCAAGCAATTCGTTTACGGTGTGTGATACGTCATCTTCACTACGTATATCAAGCGTGTAATAACAGGCTGTGCCTCCATCGCTTTTGATTTCTGCAGTGGTGTTCACAAGCTTATCTTCACTTCGGCCAATCAAAATAACGGTTGCACCTAATGAGGCAAGTTCATGGGCAGTACACCGTCCTATACCACTGCCTCCTCCAGTTATAACAATCGTTTGCTTTAAAAAACTTCCTGCTGCTAACGTTGATTGATATGGCATTCACTCACCTTTGTGTTTGGTAAAAGGGATCAACGACACTGGCACGTTAATAGGCATGGTTAATAACGTTTGCGCTGCTGATTTGCCCTGGCTATCAGTGCGAAGAGATGCGGTGCCGCCGCCTCCTAATGCATCAGTGAGTAAAAAATTGAAGCTGTTAATGCCAGGTAGGGCATACCGAGAAACACTTCCTTTTACTGAATAAGCAAAAAATTGCTTCACCATATCAGCAGTTAGAGCCCGATTTAAAAAGGGAAAGAGCTTTGGATGTCGCGCGATCACCCCAATGTTTAAGTTGTTACCTTTGTCGCCGCTTCGGGCACACACCAACTCAACTAATGGAAGAGAGACTGAGTGCTCATTTTCAAGCTGTACTTCTTGAGTCGGTTCAGGACGACATGCTTCTTTCTGGGATTGAATGGGAGTAGCGTCAGTTTGGTAAGTAGTGTGCGCCACAATGACGTCATTTTTTTGAATACTAACCGAAACCTTATTTTTGTTGATTAAAAACGAGTGCACCCGAATAAGAGGTTGTGGCTTTGGGCGACCGGCGCCAAATCCCGCCATACCAGGCGCAGCCGATGTAGCCAAATACGCCATTTCACTGGCACAAAAATAAAGGGCTTTACTATCACTGTGATGAAGTGTGAATTTGGCTATTACCTCTCGTGTATGTTCTGCATTAGCATGGGGGCCAAAGGTTGCTTCGCTGCCTAATATTTCAATACAGGTGTCTTTAAAAGGCGGCATACCTTTTTCTTCGAGCGCGCGTTCGGTTCTAGCTACTAGCGCATGAATATTGGTAAGTGCTTTTTGTTTTGCGTTAAAGCCAGCAATAAAAAAAGCGCCGGTAAGTTTATAGCCGTCTATGTAGGTTGCACATACCTTATAGTCGTTACCAGGCGCTTTGCCTTTTGCACCATGCACGCGCACGGCGTTGCTATGCATTTGCTCTAAAGATACCAGGGTAAAGTCGCAACAAACATCGGGTAGAAGATAATTCGCAGGGTCGCCAATTTCGTACAGCAGTTGCTCGGCCACTGTGAAGGTTGTTACCAGCCCACCTGTGTTTGGCGGGATCACAATAGTAAACTCGCCGCTTGGTTCAACCTCGGCAATGGGGTAGCTCATGTCTGAAAAGTCGGGCACTTGCTCCCAATCGGTAAAATTTCCCCCGGTGCACTGAGCACCGCATTCGAGCAAATGTCCTGCAAGCGAACCTTGCGCGAGCGCGTTGTAATCGTCATAGCTCCATGAAAACTCATGCATTAAGGGCCCAAGCACGAGCGCGCTGTCTACCACTCTACCTGTAATCACAATATCGGCACCGGTGGCTAACGCATCGGCAATTGGCTGTGCACCTAAATACGCATTCATCGATGCAAGGGTATTAGGTAATTCATTGCCATTATCAAGGTCATGGGTGTTAGTTTCAGCCAAGGTTTCATTGCGCATATCGTTAAGCAAGTTATCACCGTACACGCCTACAATATTCAAATTTAGGTTGAGCTGTGCACACAGCGCATTAAGTGATTCTATACAGGCCGGCACGTTTACTCCCCCCGCATTTGCAATCACTTTTATGCCTTTTTGTGCACAGTCTTGCAGTACGTCTCTCATGGCCACGGTGATAAAGTCGACGGCATAGCCTAGCTTTTCATTCTTTGCTTTGGCTTGCGATAAAATGGCCATTGTTACTTCGGCTAGGTAATCAAAAACAAGGTAATCTATCTCACCTTTTTCAACTAGCTGCCTTGCAGAAAGCTGGCTGTCACCATAAAACGCAGAAGCACCGCCTATACGAACCTTATTTTTATTCATGGATGACCTCATCGGCTTGAAGTATGGTGGCTATGGTTTGTTTAGATTTAACCTGATCGCCAGCTGTAATTGGAGAGAGGTGAACCGTACCTTTTATGGCTGCTTTAAGGGGGTGTTCCATTTTCATCGCTTCCATAATGGCCACCGTATCGCCCGCATTTACGGTACCACCTTGCTCTACAAGAAGAGCAACGATGACACCGTCCATCACTGCATTCACTTGCGCTGTGCCCTGTGTTTTTTGGCTATCTACTTTGCTGTGCGTTACGCAGCTAAACATGAAGTGACCTGTGCCATCGTCAATAAATAGCGTGTTACCGTTCGCAGCGTATGAGGCCGTGCTTCGCAACTTATCTGCTTCTACTACCAGGCTTTGTGGCGTTAAGTCTAATAATGTTAGCGTTACTTCTGTTTTAGTACCTGTGTCGCAGATTCGATAGTGATTAGTGAAAGGCGTAACAGTCATTGATGCGGTGACATCGTTGCATGTAATAATGATGGGGTAAGCAAAGCCCATGGTGTGTTGCCAAGTGGGTGTGAGCTTATTTAATGCATTATCATAAACCAATGCACTGGCATGTTTGTTTTGTGTTAACGCAAACAGCAGTGCAGCTTTCGCTAATATCGAAAACGATGGCGAAAGGCTTCCTTTCATGTCGTCGTGTTGTGCGTGTTGCTCAATAAATGCCGTTGTTACATCGCTTCCCAAGAACGCTGAGCTTTGCACAAGATTTTGTAAAAAGTGTTTATTGGTATTTATTCCAATTATCTGTGTTTCGCGAAGCGCTCTCGCCATTTTTCTAACCGCGCTCGCTCTGCTTTCAGCTTTAACAATTATCTTGGCAAGCATTGGATCGTAATGACTGCTTACTTCCATGTTCTGATAAACGCCGTGGTCGGTTCTAGCGTTCGTGGCAGGTTTCCATACTTTTACCTTCCCAGTTTGTGGCATGAAATTTTTGCGCGGCTCTTCAGCGTACAGGCGTACTTCTATGGCGTGACCGCTTATTTGAATGTCTTCTTGTGTGAAGGGAAGCGATTCTTTACAGGCTACTCGCAGTTGCCATTCAACTAAATCTAGTCCCGTTACTAACTCTGTAACCGGGTGTTCTACCTGCAAGCGCGTGTTCATTTCTAAAAAGTAAAATTGCTTGTCGCTATCAACTAGAAATTCTACCGTGCCTGCACCACAGTAGTTACAAGCCTTTGCAGCAGCCACAGCGGCCTCTCCCATGCGTTTGCGTAATTGCTCATCCACAAACGGCGACGGGGCTTCTTCAATCACTTTTTGGTGCCGGCGTTGAATTGAGCAATCTCTTTCACCTAAATAAAGCGTGTTGCCGCAGCCGTCTGCAAAAATTTGAATTTCTATATGTCGAGGCGCAATTAACGCACGCTCTAAAATAAGTTCGTCATTTCCAAATGCGTTTAAGGCCTCAGATCGAGCCGTAGAAATATGAGCTGCCAAATCACTGGCTTCATGCACTAAACGCATACCCTTGCCGCCACCACCAGCGCTGGCTTTCACCATTAAAGGAAAGCCAATGTTTTTGGCATTTTCTATGAGTGCCGCCTCACTTTGGTCGCCGCCTTCATAGCCTTGAATACAGGGAACATTAGCCTGCAGCATGGCTATTTTTGATAAGCGCTTGCTACCCATCAAGGCTATGGCGTCTGCGTTTGGGCCAATAAAGGTTAAGCCAGCGTCTTCACATGCACGTGCGAAGTCAGCGTTTTCTGATAAAAAGCCATACCCAGGGTGAATAGCGTCTGCCTGTGTTTCAATTGCAGCGTTTATCACTTTTTCACTGTGAAGATACGACGATGTAGGATCGGCAGGACCAACGAAAACAGCTTCATCAGCTTGCAGTACGTGCAGCGCGTTGCGGTCAGCCTCGCTATAAATAGCAACGGTAAAAAAGCCCAGCTTATGTGCGGTTCGAATAATACGACAGGCAATTTCGCCGCGATTAGCAATGAGTATTTTTTGAATATTTCGCGTCATAATGTGTTCACTCACACCAAGAAGGTTTGCGTTTTTGAATGAAGGCTTGGGTTCCTTCCACCCCTTCTTCAGACGTCAGCGACTTAACAAATGCCGTAGCAGCGCCGTCAAGGATCTGTTCAAGTGGCGTGTTATTTAATGCTAATAACAAACGTTTAGTATTTGAGTTTGCTTGCGGTGCGCATTGTTTTATTCGGGCAATCTCTTTGTTTACCTGTTCGGAAATGGCGTTTGTTTGACAAACGCCATGCACTAAACCCAAGCGCAATGCCTGTTCGGCGTTTAGCTTTTCACCAGTAAGTGCCAATCTTTTTGTTTGATCGACCCCAATGCGGCTAGCCACAAATGGCGCTATTTGTGCGGGAATAACACCTAACCCTGTTTCAGGAAGTGCGAAAAAGGCGCTGTCAGAGGCAATGGTTATATCTGCTACACAAGCTAAGCCAAAACCGCCGCCAAGTACCGCGCCTTCAACCACAGCAATGACTGGTGTGGCAGAGTGTTTTACTTGAGTAATCATGCGACCAAAACTACGATTGAAGTGCCAAATAGTGTCTTCTCGTTCAGATTCACTTAACGACGATAAATGCATGTCAGAAATATCGCCGCCAGCGCAAAAGTTGCCATGGCTTCCCTGTATTACGACGACCCGTAAATTATTCATATCTTCAACGCGTTCAAAACACTGCATGACCTCTTCAACCAATGTTAAATTCATGGCATTTTTCTTATGCGGGCGGTTAAATTGAATGTGCAACACGTTGTCAGTAAGCCGTGCGGTAATTTCTTCGAATACCATTGATTCTAAGTGGGGCATCCTGTTGTCCTCTTTAGTCAAATTGAGGCCTATAGCCTGCCTACGCCAAAGCTAGTAGGGTGAAGTTGCTTCGTTTTAGCGTGCTGGCAAATAGAAAGAACAAAAGCAACAATAGAGCGGGTATCTCTTGGATCTATAATGCCGTCATCCCACAAGCGAGCAGAATTAGCGAGGGCACGTGATTTTGCTTCCATTACCGTGACGGTATGTTGTTCTAGTGCGGTTAGCTTTTCCTCATCTACGCTGCCACTTCGCATCATTTTGGCGTGAGCAACGGTGCGCAGCACACTACCAGCTTGGGCGGGGCCCATCACGGCGACCACTGAGCGGGGCCATGAAAACATAAAGTCAGGCTCAATGCCCCGTCCAGCCATGGCGTAGTTTCCTGCGCCAAATGAACCTGCCAGAACAATGCTTATCTTGGGGACGGTAGCATTGGTAACTGCTTGAATGAGTTTTGCGCCGTGCTTTATGATGCCTGCGCGTTCAGACTCTGTGCCCACTAAGAAGCCGGTGGTGTTATGTAGAAACAACAAAGGAGTGCCAGCTTGTTCACACAGCTGGATAAACTGTGCTGCTTTCGCTGCGCCTTTCGCAGTAATAGGCGCATTGTTGCCTATAACACCACACGGTTGCCCTTCAATGGCCATGTATCCGCACACGGTGCCCATATCAAACTCGGGCTTAACGTCAACAAAATCTGATTTATCAGCGATACGGGCAATGACTTCGCGCACATCAAATGGAGTCTTGGCGTCTTTGGGAACGATGCCAAGTAGTTCATCTGAAGTATAAACAGGGGCAACATCGCAAGGTGTTGTTGCTTCAGAAAAATCTTTATTCCAGTTCAGCATTTGCGTAACTTCACGGGCAATGCGAATACCATCGGCATCGCTCTGAGCAATGAAATCTGCTACGCCAGAAACCTCACTGTGCATCTCTGCGCCACCTATTTCTTCGTCAGTGGCTATTTCCCCTGTTGCGGCTTTTAGTAAAGGCGGGCCTGCAAGGTACACCGTAGATTGGTTGCGTATCATAATTACATAGTCTGACAGTCCAGGCTGATACGCACCGCCTGCTGTGGCACTGCCATGCACAACTGTTATTTGTGGAATACCTGCGGCCGACAAGCGAGCCTGCATAGCGAAACCTGCAGCAGAGAACCCAAACCAATCACCTAGCGAAGTAAGGTCGCCGCCACCGCTTTGCGATAACGCTATTACCGGTAATTTTTGCTGAAGTGCAATGTGATACAAGCGCAGCCGCTTTTTGCTACCAAGTTGGGTTATGCTGCCACCTTTAGTGAGGTAGTCATCGACCATAACAATACAGCGAGTGTTAGCGACATAACCAATGCCGGCTATTACTCCGCCACCGGCAGCACTGCCGTCTTTGTCGCCTTCTTGCAGATATCCACATAATGTTGAAAGGGGAAGAAACGGCATGTTGGGGTCAAGCAATAAGGCGAGTCGATTGCGTGGTGACAGTAGCCCTTTTTCTTCGTAACGCGGTGCTTTTTCTTGCGCGTTTAGAATGACGTTTTGCTCGATAGTGCGAAATTCTGCAACGGCGTCTTCCATAGCGGCGTAATTGTTACTAAACGATGTACTTTTAACATCGACATTAGAGTGAAGAATGGCCATGACTTAGCTTCCTGCATGCGCGGTTTGATGTTCCGCGAGGTGATTAAACAATGGCGTTGTGGCCGCTTTATTGTATTCCCCTTCAAGTTGTTCAATAAGGCTATGTACAGATATCACTGAGTGAATACCACTTACGCCATGCCCTGCGCTCCACATATCTTTCCAAGCGTTACTGCCGCCCAAGTCTAAGTCGACATTTTCTTTACCCTCAATCGACGCTAAGTCTACGCCAGCTCGAGTGATAGAGGGTTTTAAGAAGTGGCATTTGACGCCAGTGAAGGTGTCAGTAAACACAAGATCGTTCACGTTGGCGTTAACCAACATGGTTTTGTAATCAGGGTCTACTTCGGCTTCGTTCGTAGCAATAAAGCGTGTGCCCATATAGCTGTAATTAGCGCCTAAAATCTCTGCGGCTCTAATTCCGTAACCATCATTAATAGCGCCAGCAAGTACCAGTGGGCCTTGCCAAAACTCTCTCACTTCACGCAGAAGCGCGAAAGGGTTTACCTCTCCTGAGTGCCCGCCAGCACCAGCAGCTACTAAGATTAGGCCGTCTGCACCTGCTTCAATGGCTTTTCTCGCGTGGGCTACAGTAATTACGTCGTGAAAAACAATGCCTCCCCACTGATGGACTGCATCAATAACAGATTTAGGGTTACCTTGGCTGGTAATAACAAACGGCACTTTGTGCTTTTTGACTATCTCAAAGTCGGCATGAAGGCGCTTGTTCGAGGCGTGCACCACCAGGTTTACAGCGTACGGCGCCACTTTTGCTGCTGGGTTAGTCCGTTTCTCTTCATCTAAGGCCACGGTGATGGTGGTCAACCATTCATCTAACGCTGCTTGAGTGCGAGTATTAAAGGCGGGAAAACTACCTACCACGCCATTTTTACAAGCGTTAACCACTAAATTTGGGCTAGAAACTAAAAACATGGGGGCGCAAATCACGGGTAGCCGCATATTTTTATTCAGCATATCTTGAACTGTTTTCATCATAAAAATACGTCGCTATCTACGTTTAGGGAAAATGTCCATGTACTTTGCAATAATGCCGAGCATCATTTCGTCGCTACCGCCAGCGATGGATAATATTCGGGTATCGCGATATGCACGCGCAACAGGGTTGTCCCACATAAAACCCATACCGCCCCAATACTGAAGGCAGCCATCGGTAACCTGTCGCCACAGTCGGCCGCTTTTCAGTTTTGCTATTGACGCCAAGTAAGTGGCATCTTTTCCTTCAATATGGTCCTGACATGCCTGCCACGTTAAAGCGCGCAGAGCCTCAATTTCACTTTGCAGTTCAGCTAATTTGAAATGGACGGTTTGGTTGTTGATAACAGGCTGACCAAATGTGTGTCGGTCTTTTGTCCATTCGATGGTGTCGCTTATAATGCGTTCCATTCCTTTCAGCGAACTAGCTGCTGCATACATGCGCTCTTCTTGGAATTGCATCATTTGCATAGTGAAGCCTTTGTTTTCATCTCCAACTAAAAAGCGCTTTGGAACGCGCACATCATCGAAGAAAATTTGGCCAGTGTCGCTGGCGCGCATCCCCAGTTTGTTTAACGGCTTTGAAATGGTTATGCCTGGGGTGTTAAGGGGGACGATAATTAATGATTTATTAGCATGCACTTGCCCGTCGCTTGTGTTTGCTAGCAGGCAAACCCAGTCTGCTTGGGTGGCATTCGTGATCCACATTTTCGTGCCGTTAATAATAAAGTCGTCACCATCTGTACGGGCTGTGGTTTTTAACCCTGCAACATCTGACCCCGCCCCTGGTTCACTCACTCCAATACATGCCACCATGTCGCCGGCAATAGCGGGCGCTAAAAATTCACGCTTTAGTTCATCACTGCCAAATCGCGCCAGGGCAGGGGTGGCCATATCGGTTTGAACGCCGATAGCCATAGGAATAGAACCGCCATACGCACGACCTATTTCTTCAGCAAATACCAGGTTGAAACTGTAATCTAAACTCGCGCCGCCGTAGGCTTCAGGCTTTTGAATACCTAAGAGACCTAAATTCCCCATCTTTTTAAACAAGCTATGAAGGGGAGCAATGCCGTCCTGCTCCCATTCGTCAATGAACGGGTCCATCTCTTGATTTACAAAATCGTGAACGGTTTTTCTAAGTGCGTTGTGCTCTTCAGTAAATTGCATTTTTCTATCTCTACGAAATTGTGACTGACTTCATAGTAATTTTGTGAAAATAATGTTAACAGTGTGAGTTGGGACAATAGATTGGCCAATCGGGCCAAAGTGGCGAGATCAAAATAGCTAGCTTGAACAGGGAAAGACCATGCTTAAACACGTAACTTTATATGCCAGCGAAAACACCATGGGGCTTAGCATGGGCTTAACCCATGACGTGCTGAAATTTGCGTCAGACCTTCAGCATAAACTGCTGGGAAACGCGATAACAGTAAAGCTAGTGACGATAGACGGTAATCCTACGACAACGTTTAGTGGCCTTGCGATTACTCCAGACTGTGCGCTGGCTGATATTGATGAGACTGATTTGGTAATACTGCACAGTGTGTGGGGGGACATGGAACCATTATTGGCTCAACAAACCGCTTTATACCCAAAGCTACGGCAGTGGCATAGCAAAGGTATTCCAATAATGGCGGCAGCCACGGGCGCTTTTTTTCTCGCACAGGCAGGGCTGCTCAACGAGAGAATGGGCACCACTCACTGGCATAAACAATCGCACTTTGCACGAGCTTTTCCCAAAGTAAACCTTAGGTCTGATAGATTCATTACCGCCACAGGCGAGCTGTATTGTTCTGCAGGGCTAAATGCTGCATTAGAAATAATTGTTTTTCTGATATCGCGTTTGTCGTGCAAAGCGGTGGGGGAGGCTATAGAGCAGGCGTTTCTGGTCGACTTTCGCCGTGGTGTTACGTCAGAAGCAACGTCGCTCAACCACCAAACCTATCATCAAGACGACGATATTTTAAATATTCAGCAGTGGTTAGAGATACACTTTGCAGAAAAAGTGACCATAGGTGAAATGGCGGCGCGCATAAATATGACTGAACGCACCTTTAAACGCAGGTTTAAAGAGGCTACGGGGGAAACTCCTCTTGGTTACATTCAACAACTTAGAATAGAACAGGGGAAAGAGTTTCTGAAACACAGCGATAAGAGTGCAGAAGAAATTGCATGGGCAGTGGGGTATCAAGACCCAGGGCATTTTAATCGACTTTTTAAACGAACTTTTGGAATGAATGTTTCATGCTGGCGAGATACTTATCAGCAAACAACGAATAGGCGTTAACGTAGTTTAGGGCGCTTGTTCAACAATTAGCGTTGAGCGGTTAATACCTCTATTAAACATGCTGCTGCGTGCTACAATAGGTACAGAACAAACCACCTTAAAGCAGAGCCAAAATCTTGAGTATATTAGTTCGAAACTTACCAAAGACATTTACAAAAGAAAATCTTGAAGACTTGTTTTTCGAGTTTGGCACCATAGCGTCGTGCGACTTGGTGATGGATGAGGCTTCTGGCTTATCGAAAGGCTTTGGTTTCGTAGAAATGAGCACGCAAGAAGAAACCGATAAAGCCATTGAAAAACTTAACGCCAAAGTTATCGACGGTAAGAAAATTCGTGTTAAGTGGTCAAATCAAGAGAAGAAGCAGGCTGAAGCGATAGCTAGTGCGCCAGCGCCCAAAAGAGACATTCCCGAAGATGTATGGGGAAGTGCTTCTCGCAATAACTCTGATCGTGAAAACGACGCCGAGTAATACCGAGGGAATATAATTGACAAGCGCTAACAACGAAGGTTGTCAGCGCTCAACCTTCATTTAACCAGATACGGTTGCTGTTTGTACTTGAGTATTGCGAGCAGTCATAATAATGGCCAGCCACACCAGTACACCACCACCGGCAAGCGCTAGGCCTACCCAACCCGTTGATGTATAGCCGTAACCCGCTGACAGTGTCATTCCTGCCAACCAAGGGCCAAGCGCATTAGCGGTGTTAAAAGCCGCATGGTTCATGGCGCCGGCTAAAGTCTGAGCCTCGCCAGCGACGTCCATAAGCCTTGTTTGCAGCGGCACCACCATGCCACCACCGATACCAATGAAAAACAGTGATGCTGCCATTAAGTACGGATTTCCCATCGACGCAGCGTAAGCTGCAGCTGATAGGCCCAATAAAACCTGAAACGTAATCGCTGACGTCAGTAGCCTGCCCTCAGAATAGCGGCCTGTAATAATATTGCCCAAGGTTACGCCTATGCCATAGATAAGCAATGTGGCCGAGATTCCCCACTCAGGTGAAGAGGTTGTATTGAGGTAAGAGGCACTGAAGTAAGAATATACGGAGAACATGCCACCAAAGCCAATCGCGCCCATAAGTAGTACCAGCAGCACGTCTTTGTTTTTCAGAGCTTTAAGCTCGGTAAGCGGTTTGGCATCTGGATTAGGGCCGCGGTACGGTGCGGTTTTCCAAACCATTAATGCAGTAACTAACGCAAAGGCTGAAATAATAAAGAAGCCAGTTCGCCATCCGAACATTTGCCCAATACCGCTAATTGACGGCACACCAATAATATTGGCAATAGCCAAGCCTAAAATGACGTTACTGACAGCTTGCGCCCGTTTATTCTTACCGGCAATGTCTGCAGCAAAGAGCATGGCAATGCCGAAGTAAGCGCCATGAGGAAGGCCAGCAATAAAGCGCGCTATATTCATTGTCCATTCTGACCACGCTAGTGCTGTTAGCAAGTTTCCGCCAGCATAAAATACCATCATTGAAATAAGCATGGTGCGTCTTGCAAGCCTGGAAAAAAAGATAGTGATAAGCGGCGCGCCCACTACAACACCAATGGCATAAGCACTAATTGCGTGACCGGCGACATTTTCAGTAATGCCAAAATCTTCTGCAAAGTAAGGTAATAAACCCATTGCCGCAAATTCGCTGCAACCAATCACAAAGGTTCCGAAAGCCAGCCAAAAGGTTATAGTGGCCAGTGAGTATTCACCCAACGCTGAGGGCTGCTCTGAAGATGCCTGCTTTGAAGAGGCTTGGTCAGAAAGAATCTTGTCAGTTTGATTCGTCATAAACGTCCTTTTGTTCATTGAGTTCAATCACGTACTTAGTGGCTGTTTTAGCGAGGGGCTGTTGAGCTTTGCTGTGCATTTTTACAATGTCTGTGTGTCATCAAAGATAAAAGACACTCAGCAGACTAGCGCTTTGATGAAACGCAAAAACCGGCTCAACGGATTGTTTGCCGGTTCTCTTCGAATAGTCGCCGTTATCATCGGTAATATTTAGCAATGATCAACGGCCCACAGGTTCGTGCTTTTCGTATTCGTTTAATGCAAGAGATCGTAGCATCGCTCAGATAGCAAGTAACGGTAACTGATAAGGTTTCTTAATCAATTCAGCGATTTAAATGTAGTGCTTTTGTTAATAAATTACGTCGGACCTTTTGCGTAGAAAGTCGAATGGGCGTTTAAAAAAAGTGAAGGTGACTGTTTTCTTTGCATAAACATTGGTTACCATTTAGTTCATCACTTTGTCATCTTTTAACATTTGTCACGTATTCCAGTTGTGGCGTGAGCACAACGCCGTATCTATCCCCCTATTTAAAACAAACTTCTTGACTTTGAGGTGTTCTATATATAGAACGTTCTTTAAATGGAACAAAATGAAGTTGGTAAGGTGTGAATCAATCAACGCTCAACATTCTCGGAAGGCATTTGCAGAAACTCAGGCAAGACAAAGGTGTCTCGCTGTCGCAATTGGCAGCAGGGGCAGGTATCGCTAAATCTAACCTTTCAAGATTAGAGCAGGGCAATGGCAACCCGACGCTAGACACCATTTGGCGGTTAGCTAAGCAACTAGACGTTCCGTTCGGTCAGCTAGTTCAGCCTCTTAGCGCAAGCGTTGGAGAAAAGGGCGTAGAAGTTCGTTTAATTGAGCAAGGACAAGGTATCCCGAACGTTGATGCTTATTGGATGTCGGTTGCACCCAATACTTTTCGAGAGGCAGAAGCTCACGCCACAGGAACAGAAGAAACGATAACCGTTGTTAGCGGCTCTCTGGAAGCTGGGAATAGTGGAAATACTCAATGGCTGCATCCGGGTCAAAGTTTAGCATTTAACGCTGATTTGCCCCACGTATACAAAACGGGAGACGAGTGGGCGACATGTCTTATCACAATCGTTTATCACAAAGAGGCAAAGGAATGAGCCAACTTTCATCAAAAAGTGGACTTAAGCAAGGGGTCATTGACGGGTTACCTTTGTTAGGTGGCTATATTCCGGTAGCCATTTCATTTGGCGTGATCGCAGTTCAAGCCGGTTTTTCTACGCTGGAAGCCACGCTAATTTCCATATTCATTTACGCAGGCGCGTCGCAGTTTCTTTTGGTAGCCATGGTGGCATCAGGTGCGCCACTTTGGCTAGCGGTTTGTATGACGTTATTAGTTAATGTACGTCATGTGGTTTATGCGCCCAACTTGGTGCCTTATTTACCGCAAAGTAAAGCTTGGCCCTATTTAATGCACGGCCTTACTGACCAGATTTTTGCGCTAGCCCATACTCGCTTGCCGTTAATGGACGATGCTAAAAAGGTAGATTGGTTTAAAGGTGTATCGATGGTGGCGTGGCTTAGTTGGATCGTAGGGACGGCGCTTGGCGGTATCGCAGGAGACTCCCTTACCCAACAATGGCCAATATTAGACAGCGTGATGCCCTTTGCCTTACCTGCACTTTTCCTTGTGCTACTCGCGCCTAAATTCTCAAGTAAATTATGGAGCGCTACCTTGCTCGTTACAATGACGGCGGCTCTCTTTTTGGCTCTCAGCGTCTTTAAAAACGCTGCAATTCCACTGGCAGCACTATGCGGTGCGATAACCTTTTATCTTCTCACCTCGCACGTTGAAAGGAAGCAATCTCATGCACGTTGATATTTGGATAGCTATTGTTGTAGCGGCCATCGGAACATATGCATTGCGCGTAGTACCGTTGCTGTGGACTCAGCGTCACTTTAATAAACACAAGGCCAATAACACTGAGGCGCGTTTACCTACGTGGCTAAGCGTGTTAGGGCCGTTAATGATTGCCGCTATGCTAGGAGCGTCACTTATTCCAAAAGCACCGTCAGCGGCGAGTTGGATTGCAACCGCAATAGGCACTGTTGTCACTGTGCTTGTTTGGCGCAAATTCAAAAGCTTAGGGCTGCCAGTGTTTTGTGGTGTGCTTTCTTTTGGTATAGCCTTTGGTATCGCTTTGGTTTAACGTTGGGCGTAGATGTTTAGTTGCTGGGCTAAGACTTATTCTTACCCAAGGCTTTCTCGCCCCAAATTTCTTCTAAGCGCTGGTCACGTCCACAGTTCCATCGGTAGAACTTATAGCGAACGGGACTTTTTTTATAAAAATCTTGATGGTCAATTTCGTCGCCTTTTATCGGATAAAAGGTAGAAGCATCGAGTATGGGCGTTACCACCTTTTTATTGGGAAGTTGGGCTACCACGTCAGCTTTTGTTTTTTCTGCCATAGCACGTTCTTTATCGTTTGCTACAAAGATGGCGCTTAAGTAACTGGGTCCCCTATCACAAAACTGACCTCGGTCATCGAAAGGGTCAATGTTTACCCAAAAATGATCGAGAATATTATTATAAGAAAGCATATCGCCATCGTAGGTGATCTTTTCTAAGCGCACATTGCGAAGCTTGAGGCTTGGCGCGAAAGCATAGGGACTGAAAAAGACTATGAGAATGTAAGTAAAATTTTCATCTCACTCTGTAGCCTTCTTTCAAAAAGGGAACTGTCTTTAATTCCTCCATTTACAAGACAGCGCTGTAAAGCCCCTATGACAAGGGGTAGAGCGATTTCTTATGATCGGCAGAGCACTTGCATCTTATCCAATTACATGAAGATCAGTTTAGTTAACATGAAAGGAAAGATGATATGTCGATAGTCAAATCAGGTAGTGCAGTTTACAAACCGCTAGGTAAAAAGGGAAAGGGGAGCATTTCTACACAAACCGGTGCTTTATCGAACCAGCCTTATGGTTTTAACACGCGGTTTGAAGATGGTAAGGGAACCAACCCCGAGGAATTAATTGGTGCGGCGCATGCGAGTTGCTTCACCATGGCACTTTCTTTTGCGCTTTCAGATGCGGGATACGATGACGGCGAGTTAAATACCACTGCAAAAATCAGTTTAGAGAAAAACGATGACGGCTTTGAAATAACTCAATCGGCACTAAGCTTAGATGCTGAGGTTGAAGGGATTACCGAAGATGAGTTTGAGAAAATTGCACAGGAAGCAAAAGAAAATTGCCCTGTATCTCAACTTCTTAATGCCAACATCACATTGGAATACCGATTGAATATCGAATAAGGGATAAAGGTTATTACTATCCTTTTCGAAAGATAGGACTCGCTTTGTAAGACACTCGCTTTGTTAGACAAGACCAGGCAAGTTGTTTTTATTAAGCATAAAAAAGCGGCTTTTGAAGCCGCTTTTCTGTATAAGATTGTTGATTTTATAACATGAGGTAGCGTTAGTTTATTTCCCAATTACGCCACATGCTACGCGATCACCACCGCCACCTAACTTTTTAGGTGAATCAGAGTAATTGTCGCCACCTGCGTGAATCATTAAGGCGCGGCCTTCAATATCATCTAACTCAAGCTCTGGTGCAAAGATAGGCTGGGTTGCGTTTCCGTTTTCATCAACATACAGCACGGGTAGATCGCCCTCGTGACCCTTTTCAGACCAAGGAGCACGGTGTTTACCGGTACCTTCTGGATCGAAATGGCCGCCCGCTGCGCCGCCCAACACTTTTTTCCCATCTTTCATTGCTGGTGAACAATCACCATTTTGATGAACATGAAAACCATGAATGCCCGGAGTCAATCCTGATAGGTTAGGCGTGAACACCACACCGTCATCGTCGTAGCTGCTTACCATTACTGAGCCCATGCTCATCCCTGTTTCCAGGTTATTCATTATCACTTCTTTTCCATCACTATCATGATGGCCCGCGAAACTGCTCGCACTTAACACTAATGTCAGTGAGCCTGCTAAGGTAGATAATAAACGTTTCTTCATCGTGTTCTCCTTCACTCAATTATTAACGAATTTGTTAAAAGCATTGAAGTTAGATGAGCATAAAGTGAACCAGTGTGGCGCATAACTCAGAGATACTACGCAAGACTAGGAATATTAGGGCGTTGGAGCGACAACCGAGTTGTGTGTTAGCGCATAGCTACTGGCATTTACGGAAATCATTATATTGGTTACGTGAAAAAGTTACCGACCATTACCTTACCTTTTTGGCTTTTCCTTATTATTTTCACTCTCTTTGAAGGTAGCCTCTTCATATAGTCTTTGGATATGCAGCCTCTCCATAAGTAGGCGGTACTGTCATACAGAAGTTACAGTGTTAAAACTCAGTAACAATATGGCAGTAGCACTTTTTTCCTATTCGACTTACAGTTAGCACTAATTAGGCTATCAAGGGACATAGGCATGTACACACTTTATGGTTATCCGAAAACCCGCTCGGTTCGCGTGGCGTGGGCAAAAGGCAGCAAGCTTGATATCACGCTAGACGGTAAAACAGATAATGTAGCCGCGTACGCGCAACGTGTGTTAAGCCGCGATGCGTACGAAAGGGCGTGGCGAAAAGAGATGGCTCATTTGCCTGAATAAATAGTGCAGCCTGAAAAACCTTACATGAATTGATACCGTGTGAAACTGTGACTTATTAAGTAAACGCTGAATTGTATTGTATCGGCGGTATACCTGATATCTGGCGTCAGGTACGCCTTATTAGGTTTAAAAGCGCTTATCACGCGATATATAGAATCAAGAAAACACATAACGACAGCGCTGTTTTTGCGAAATGTACGCAAAAGCAGCGACAAAATAACAAGGGAACAAAAAATGAAAGCATTCAAAATACTACTTGTAAGTAGTGCTGTAACCATGGCATTAGGCCTTAGCTCAGCTGTGGCACATGAACACAGCAACGCAAATGTGCAGAGTTCATCAAAAAATACTTCAGTGTCAAAAGAAGCGTCTGAGCACGAAAAACTTTTTGCGTTATTTGCAGCCGCTGACCAGCGTGATATTGAGCTAAACCCAATCATGGCCATTTTTCGCGGCGACATGCGTTACGCAGACAGAATGGGCGACTTCTTAACAGACTCTCACGCTTTAGCGGGAAAGACAGCGACATTGCTGAATTTGTCAGAGCTTAAACAAATTGACCGCAGTAAGTTAAGCGACACCGATAAACTCGCCTACGACGTATTTAAATACAACGAAGAGCGCTCGCTAAAAATGTCTACCGACGAGATTGAAGCGCTAACGGAAGTGCGTCCTGTTAATCACTTCAGTGGGTTCCACACCTTCTACCCGACCTTCGCGAGCGGAAAGGGCGCAGCGCCATTTAAAACAGTAGAAGATTACGAAAATAACTTATCTCGCCATAAGGATTACATTGCTATTTCTGACCGCGCTATCGGAAAGTTCCGCGAGGGCATGGAAAGCGGTGTTCTTGAAACTAAACTTACTATCGATCGCGTGATCAAGCAGTTTGATACTCAGCTGGCTATTCCCATTAAAGAGTCACAGTTTTGGGGACCAATTACCATGTTCCCAGAAAGTTTCTCTGACGACGAAAAAGCCCGTTTAACCGCTGACTACGAGAAAGCGACGCAAGAGATTTACGATGCAACCACGCGTATGCGCGACTTCCTTCGCGACGAGTATTTGCCTGTTGCCCGTGAAAGCATTGGCCTTAGCGATATGAAAGGTGGTGCAAAGCTTTATCAATTGATGGTGGAAGGTTCAACCACACTGCCAATGACCCCTGATAAACTGCATAACCTTGGTTTAAAAGAAGTTAAGCGTATCAAAAATGACATGCTTGAAATTAAGGACGAAGTGAAATTTGAAGGGACATTAAACGAATTCTTCGACTATGTACGTACTGATCCTAAGTTCAAGCCTGAAAGCCGTGAAGCGCTAACACAGAGCTATTACGATATTGGCCGTGAAGTTGATGAGAAAATTGATCAGTACTTTTCGCTATTGCCGAAGTCTGAGTTAGAAATAAAACCCTACGACCCTGCTATCGAGCAATTCAGTGCGGGTGGATCATATCAGCCGGGCACGCCAGATGGCTCTCGTCCAGGTACTTTCTACTTTAATGCCTACGATTTGCCTAGCCGTTTAACCACTGGAAACGTCACCTTGTACCTACACGAAGGCGCTCCAGGTCACCATTTCCAAGTGAGTCTAGCGCAAGAAAATGAAGCGCTACCTTCATTCATGCGCTTTAGCTTCCTACCAGCCTTCGGTGAAGGTTGGGCGCTGTATTCTGAAACGCTAGGATATGAAATGGGGTTCTTTGACGATCCATGGAATCGTTATGGCACGCTTCAAGATGAGCAGTTGCGCGCCATGCGTTTGGTGGTAGACACAGGTATTCACGCGAAAGGTTGGACCCGCGAACAAGCCATCGACTTTATGCTTGATAACTCAGGCATGACCCGCACAGAAGTTGTTGCCGAGGTAGAGCGTTATATTGCGATCCCGTCGCAAGCGCTATCTTACAAAGTGGGCGCGCTTAAAATTCAAGAATTGCGCGCGCGCGCGGAGAAGGCATTAGGTGATGATTTCGATATCCGTGAGTTCCACGCACAAGTGTTAAACACGGGCGGCATTCCACTTGCTATTCTTGAGCAGAAAATTGATCGCTGGATCGCTAGTCAAAAAAGTTAAGGAATAATATTTTTATTTAAACTTTTTACAGCGCAATCAGCGTTAGGTAAAGAACAGTAAAAAGCCGATATTTGACGTAAAGCCAGTAATATTCAGTTTTACTGGCTTTTTTCTTTTTGCGACTAATGGCAGTGATATTGTTGAAAAGCTTCACTAAAGTATTAATACCAATCCGCATAGATAATTACCCACGCAGCGAGATTGAAAATGTTCGTTATCGCGGCGTGTCACCACAGGTATAGTGGTACTACACCAAGGTGACACAACAAAGAGTACGGACATTTTAAACTCGCCCTTCGGGA
>NZ_CACSIH010000214.1:0-5827 GCF_902705805.1 Alteromonas alvinellae
TTCGTGGGGATCCCTCAGACTCTGACCCCACTTATTTGTTATTTGGGGTCGGTTGCTACGAGTTCGTCGAGTATGCCAAGTAGCAGCTTGGTGCCGGTGCCAGAAGCTATTGCGTCAAATACATTCTCCACATTTTTACCGTGCTGACCGCCCGCTAAGTCGCTAATTGAGCGGATAATTAACCAATCTACGTCGTTAACAAAACTCACCTGTGCGACGGTTGCTGATTCCATTTCTGCTACATCAGCGGTGTAGACGTCGCGCAGCCACTCGCGGTATTTAGCGTTGTCTACGAATACTGAGCCTGTAACACCGTTACCGCCGATGTCTACCAAAATTTCTTTACCTGACGGCATCGTGATAGGTGGGATCTTTGTGAGCGCGCGTTTTGCCATTTCCAATAACGTTTTGTCGGCAGTAAAATAGGGCATTCTTCTGCGAGTGTCCCAACCCTCTTTAACTACTGCCACCTCGGTAGGATGAATAAAACCAATGTTTTTGTAGTTGGGTGCGTGCTTATCTGTATCGCGTCGTGCTTTGTAATACTCAAGCTGTTTAGCGTAATAGTCTGGAAGCTCGTAGGCGCTGGCGTCATCTTTTTTCGGGTTGATATAGACTGACTCGTCGTGAAAATACCAACGTTCAGGTACTGCGATATCGCCAGGTGTGTATTTGGGGTTTATGGCCCCAGCAATACCCATCATAACCAGCTTATCAATAGGGAAATAATCCAGTGCCATCTGTACGGTCATTGCTGCGTTGGTAATGCTGACGCCCGTGCTAAATACAACAATGGGCTCACCTTTATAAGTGCCTAACTGATACTTAACCCCTTTAATATAAACTGTTTGCGTAATTTGAGCGTCGTCCATAGTTGCAAATGCGGCGTCAATGGCTTCAATTTCTGGCTCATAAGCAGCAACCACGGCTGTCCATTTATTTACAACATTGGAAAAATCTTTTGGACCATATTGGATGCTATCGTCTTTGGCGAGACACGAAAACGATATACACACGAATAAAACAAAACTACTTAAGCGCATAGTGACCTTATTTAATCTATTTATGCACCAAACAGGTGCGGACAATGAAAAAAGAACGAGTCTAAGAGCCTTGGCGTCCTATAGGCAAGCCTAGCTGCAATAATATTTAATATATTCGCAAGGTTCGGGCCAATAATAGGGGCAGAATCATGACCCTATTATTGTTATGCAAAATCGCTGTTTAGTACTTATACTGTTTTATCAATTGTTTACTGATCTTTAGGGCGCGAATGTCGCAGCAGTACACCACAGCACCTGAATCATTTGGCGAAGTCACATCGGCCTTGCAAAAAGCTGGTTTCAAAATTCTGCTGGTTTTTTCTTTACTCATCTTAGCGGTAATCGTCATAGCCCAACCCCAAAATGTGTATGTGGCAGTATTTTTCGGCCTGTCTTGGTGTGCAATTTCGGTAGCGGGAATTATCTTTTCTAACTACAAAGAACCTTTGGCGAAATTGTGGGCAATACTCACCATTCCCGTCGCGCCTTACCTTGTAATAAGCAATGGTCTCATGCCTGCAACCTTAGTTCCAATTGCTACTATTTTCCCCATTTTACTGCTTTCTAATGGTTGGCGAATAAGTGCAATGGTAGTACTCGCGTGCTGTACTTTTCTTGTGCCGCTTTACGAAGGGGATTATGACAAGGGCCTTTGGCTGAGGCTTTGTGTGACCAACCTTGTTGTGTCCCTTCTTATCTATGCTCTAGCTAGCCAATTAGAGAAAGCCCTTGTAGAGAGTAAAAACAAAACTCTTGAACTAAACAGGGCACTTGCGAGCGAAAAGCAAGCGTCGGCTGCACAATCACGATTCCTTGCCACTATGTCACACGAGATACGCACGCCATTAAACGGTATTTTGGGATTGACCGATGTAGTGCTTTCTCATGATATTTCGGAAAGTGCACGGCTTAACCTAGAGAAGATTCAGCGTTCAGGACTCTCGCTAAACCGCATTTTGAACGACATATTAGATCTCTCCAAACTGAATGCGGGAAAACTTGCGCTGGAGATCATTCCCTTTGATCTAAAAAGTACTGCTAAAGATTGCGTGGCGTTTTATGCACAATTGGCACAGAACAAAGGTATTTCACTGAGAATAGAAGTAGATAAAGCATTAAATACTTGTGTTGTAGGGGACGCAACGCGCCTCTCTCAAGTGTTAAACAACCTAGTGAGCAACGCGATAAAGTTTACGCATCAGGGCAGTGTCACTTTAGGGCTATCGAAAGGTGAAGCGTCAAAGACCCATCAATTTGTCAGGTTTTCAGTTAAGGATACGGGGGACGGGATTGATGCTTCTAAACAAGAGCGCGTATTCGATGCATTTACCCAAGCCAACAGCAGCATTAATCGAATACACGGGGGAACGGGACTTGGTTTACAGATAGTAAAAAGCTTGGTTGAAGCTATGGGCGGCACGGTTTATCTGAAAAGCGTGGTAGGTCAGGGGAGTGAATTTTATTTCGAGCTACCGTTTGAAATTGCAGGTAGTGTAATTGGCGCTAAAGAACAGGAAAGCACACCGTCGTTCTCAAACCTTACTATTTTGGTGGCAGAAGATAATGACATTAATCAGGTCGTAGCAAAATCCTTGTTAGAAGATACAGGGTTGAAAGTTGCGCTTGCTAATAATGGTAAAGAAGCAGTAGAGATTGCACTAAAGCAGCATTTCGACCTTATATTGATGGACTTACACATGCCTGAAATGAACGGCTCTGAAGCCGCTTTGGCGTTGCGAAAAGCTAACATCACTATTCCTATTATCGCGTTCACTGCTGCGGTGGTTGCCGAAGAAATAGATAAAGCGTTAGCATCCGGGATGAATGGATATCTCACAAAACCAGTCAATAAAACGGAACTACACGCTGTGCTGACTAAACATTTGGGCGGAGAAATGTCTACAGAAAGTTCCTGTATTGCTAAAGGGGAATAGACAGAGTAATGTGGCACTGAAAGTGTCATTAATCCGGATAAGCCTCTGTTATACAATAGATAATAATAAAAGTTCGCTTGGTCCAATCAAGTAGATAGTATTACTGCGAAAAGCAAAGCGTATTATAAAAGGATTTAAGTTTGAAGTCACAAATACATATTATAATTGCCCTGCTATTTCTTGCTTTCACGAGCCTTTCGGCTAACAGCGAAACAGACAGCGACAGCCAGCGTTACGAATTGAAGGTAGAGAAACTCAAATCTAAAGTGCTAAACGAGCAACGGGAAGTGGTCGTTCAGCTTCCAAAAGGTTATGCCGAAAACCCCGACAAGAAATACCCCGTTATTTATCGTCTAGATGGTGCGGGAAATCTTACTATGATGAATGCAGTACTAGAATCGCTTCAATCTCAGAATGCTGCACCTGAAGTCATTATAGTCGCCATTGAAAATACCGACCGACTTCGCGATCTATATCCCACAGCAAATGAAGATCCAAACGGGCCTGTAGGCTACGGCGGTGGCGGTGCAAACTTTCTTTCCTTTATAACCACTGAGCTTATGCCAATGGTAGAGAAGAAATATCGCGTGCATGACTTTCGAGTGATTGAGGGTGCATCAGCCGGAGGTGTATTCGCGCTGTACGCACTTACCCAGAAGCCTGAGCTTTTTAACGCAGCGCTGACTTACAGTGCTGCGGTGTGGTGGAACTATGGCGCATCTGCAAGAAGTACGGTTGCATTCTTAAAATCTGCCAATCATTTAGACCACTTCATTTACACGTCTATCGGCAATGAAGGCGCGCCCATGCGCCCGTATTACAACGATATGATTTCTGGAATGCGGGCAAATCAACCTGCCGGATTAAGATGGGAGAACGAAGCCTACGAGGGAGTTACCCACAATTTGGTCTCAGCTGCGTCAACTTTCAGCGCTTACCATCATTTGTTCTTATCAGCTTATTTAAGGCCACAGCAGTTCAGTGGAGATATTAAAAGTATTAAAGACTATTACGCCCGTGTTTCAAAGCAGCGAGGCGAGAAACTCGACGCGCCGGAATGGGTTATTCGCGAGTTAGGATATCACTATGTGGGTGAACAAAACTACGACAAAGCCATCGCCTTGTTTAAATACGATATTGCTGAGTATCCTCAAACGCCTGACGCATATAATGGCTTAGCTTATGGTTATGAGCAGATGGGCGAGTACAAAAAAGCGCTTGAAAGCGTGAACCAAGCTTTAGCACTTTCTACGTCTGAGCACGATGGCCATCAGGTTTATGTTAATAGACAAAAACGCTTGCAGTCTTTATTGAAGGATTAA
Source organism: Alteromonas alvinellae (assembly GCF_902705805.1). Classification (NCBI taxonomy): domain Bacteria; kingdom Pseudomonadati; phylum Pseudomonadota; class Gammaproteobacteria; order Alteromonadales; family Alteromonadaceae; genus Alteromonas; species Alteromonas alvinellae. Next base: position 4,300 of record NZ_CACSIH010000214.1, read on the forward strand.
GTTATCTTGAACCACAAAAGAATATTTAAACACGTAAACTGGATCGCCCCTGCGGCTTTTATGGTTGGAATCACCTTGGGAACGAGCGGGTGCAGTACCGTCACGACAGGACAAACCGATCACTGTATTGAGCAAGCTAATAACGCAGATGTTCATGGGGTGTACACCGCCGATGAGCAGCTAAATGCTTGCTTAGAAACCTATAAACTACGACGCGATAATGAAAAAACGGTAGGTGAAGCCTTTGCTGAAGATGTGCTGATCTCAGTTATTGATATTATTACCGACTAGAGCAGTTTCAATTAAGCGAAAAAACCTTCCTACGTACAGTTATAAAAACAAAGAAGGCAGAGTAATTTACTCTGCCTTCTTTGTTTTTGCCTTCTTTGTTTTTGCTTCTCTATTAAAAGCGTTAAAGCAAGCAAAGGTTAAAACCTTATAGGAAGAGCCGATGCGAAATTTTTTGACTGCTGTATGTGTACTTTTAATCACCGCCATAGTTAACGTTAATGCTAATTACATGCTCGATACTGTCGAAGGGGTGCAGCTTGCTAAGCAATACGATCAAAGTCGCACTGATATTAACGTAGCTGACTATTGGGTTAGTGAGAAGCTAGACGGCATTCGCGCAAGATGGAACGGTACTGAGTTACTTACCCGCAATGGGAACAAAATATTCGCGCCAACATGGTTCACCGCTAACTGGCCAAAAGCCACTATTGACGGCGAACTTTGGATAGGAAGAGGGGAGTTTGAACGTACAGCTTCTATTGTGCTTTCAACGCTGACAAACATCGAGCTGCATTCTGTCACTAACGCTTCATCTAGCACAGTGTCTTCAGCAGACACTATTGCCGAAGCAAATTCTCTATCTGCAAAACGCTGGGCCAAAGTTAGATTTATGGCCTTTGACATGCCTATGATGGGTGAGCCCTTTGGTCAGCGACTCAACATGCTTAACAGCCTAAGTAAATCTACACCTAATCCAACGTTTGCAGTTATCCCTCAATTTAAGCTTACGTCTATTTCTTCACTTGATGAAAAGCTGAAGCAAGTAGCCCAGGAAGGCGGAGAAGGGTTAATGCTTCATCATGAACAAGCGCTGTACACATCTGGGCGAAGTGACAAGTTACTCAAAGTAAAACGCTTTGAAGATGCAGAAGGGAAAGTACTGGCATTGCTTCCGGGAAAAGGACGATTTAAAGGAATGATGGGCTCGCTTCTTGTAGAAACGCGAGAAGGCATTCAATTTAAATTAGGAACGGGCTTTTCAGAAAATGAGCGCCAATCTCCGCCCGCTATCGGTAGCTGGGTAACCTTTAAGTACTACGGTTTAACAAAGAATGGAAAGCCAAGGTTCGCAAGCTATCTTCGCACTAGACCTCAGGCAGACTTGCCCAATTAACACTTACTTACTGCCAGTATAGTCACATGAACTGCCTCTCACTTACTGTTGTTATACCAATCCGCATGGATAAGTGCCCACTCAGAAGGCGCTGGCAAGTTTCCTAGCGAAGCGTGGGAACGC
>NZ_CACSIH010000215.1:0-262 GCF_902705805.1 Alteromonas alvinellae
CCATTTGAGTGCAGCTTTCCACTGTCGCATGGTAAACCTTATTCGGCAAGCAATAGCTCTAAGGCCAAGGTAGTGGAATGATAGCACGCTTCTGGTTTCGGTATTCGCTTGGAATTGGCGATGTTTGTTCGAAGAAACAAGCACCATACCCAGTAATATAGCAACCAGTGACGCTAATGTTGTCAGCAATATCAATATTGTAAGACGTTGCTTTTTAATACTTTTGTTTTGTTCATAGCCAAGCCCGAACTTGGTGCTTTTC
>NZ_CACSIH010000216.1:0-75062 GCF_902705805.1 Alteromonas alvinellae
TGCCAGCTTCGCTGGGCAAACAAAAAAGCCGGCTTTTAAGCCGGCTTTAAGTCACTAAAATGTAAGCAGTTGTAACACTGCTTTTAGAACAGATTATACTTGCTTAGTTAGCAACAACACTTTCGTCAGAAATGGGAAGCGCAAGTGCGTCAGACGCAATATATCCTGCCACCTCTTTTTGCATTTCAGTGGTTACCGCCGCGCTTGCCGCTGGACTTAAGCTAGAGGCATGTGCACCGCTATTAAACTGCACAATACCGCTAATTGGGTCTGTACCAGGCCCTTGAGTAGTAGTCACTTGCTCTAGACCAATTGTAGCCGCTAACGGAAGCTGGCCAGAAAGTGGCAATGCAGTAGAAACAGGGATTACCTGGTCAGGTAAGTTTTCTGCGCTACCATCACCTACCACTGTCATCATGTGAACTGGTGTATTACTTCCTAGGGTTTGCGCATAGTTAGTAGGGTCACCAGCATCCATCACCGTTTGCGTAGCGAATGCAAATTCAGCAAATACAGCATTCACTTCAGCAGCTTGTTCTGCGGTTAGATTATCTTCAAAAATGGCAACCGCTGCAGTAAGCTGCTCTTCACTTACATCTGTTGTTTCATAAAGCTGATTGAGCAATGCAACAAAGTCTTCAGACGCTTGTGAAAGCAATAACCCTTTAATTAGAGGCCCGAATGAAGGCGACTCTAATAAGAACTGCGCTACGCCACCCCCTGGAGATTCAAGAGAAGCTTGCTTGACAGCAAACATGCCATCAAGTGCAGCTAAATCGCCGCCCATCGACGTATTTGCCACCGCGGCAAAGTTACCACCAGTGATAGCGCCTAGAGACACACCCATAATCGATACACGAGACATATCAAACTTAACGTTTTGTGCTGCAGTTGTATCTACAACAGCATTAAGGCCTAAACGTAAACCGAGTAAATCAGACACGCTTTGGCGTAGATTGTCCCGAGCCGTAGGCAAGCTGGCAAGGTTCATATAGTGAGTTGCGCTAACCGTAGTCGCGTTCAGTTCATCTGTACCGTCGCCATTAAGGTCAAAACCGCGGCTACCGTGTAATGGTTGGTCGATTGCTACTGACGCAATACCTGCTAGAGACAGAGTACCTGTGATAGCAAGCATATCTTCTTTTTGGCTGGTAATGCCGTGCGCTAGAATAACCACTGGCCAACCAGCTTCAGGCATGCTGATAGGAAAACCTAAAGCACCTGCAATTGCTGGGTCAGGAATAGTAATCTGCACGTCTAACGTTTCTGTACCCATGTTTCCGCCAGTAGGCTGTGGATATGGGTTGAATTTAGTAATGTTTCTTGCGCTATCTAACATTTCGCCGTTAATACGAACGTCAGCAAGGCCTAGTGAAGAACACATTGCTGCATTAGGACCTGGCTCTGCGTCTGCAAGTAATTCTTGAGGAGCACCAGCTAAAACAATACCGCTGTCACAAGCTGCCTTCCAGAAATCATTTACTGGAGCAAGTGGGTTCTCTGCACTTGGAACACCCAAGAAATAAGGCAATGCAATATTACCTTCATAACGTTGAGCTGCACAGAATGGACCGGCTTGCGCTAAAATGCCCGTAGAAACACCAACAGCAAATTCGTTCAGCGCACCCCACTGAGCAGAAAGTTGACCAGACGCCGTACCCGCAAGTCCTGCACAAGTTTCTAACAAGCTGAAATCAGTAGCGTCAATCGCTGCTTGAATGTTATCTGGTAGACCTTGTTTACCCTGCTCTACTGCGCCAGCTACAACAGTAGCGTTTACAAGACCAAGTGCTTCCATGGCATTAGGCGCTGCAGATACATCGCTTACCGTGATTGCAGGTAGTGCAGTTGGAGCGGACGGGTCACCGCCAGCAGCCAGTTGTGCAAAACGGCTAATCATGACCTTCTTGATGGTATCAAGCGAGTTGGCAATAGACTGTGTGGTGAAAGCTGACACGTAAGTAATGTCTTCACGGTCGAAACCCGCACCAAGCACTGGATTAACTAACGAATTAACTAAGCCTTGTAATTGAAGCTGTGCTGCACTTGATAGAGGATTAGTGTCGATGTCTTGTCTTACTGAGTCCCACGTAGTTGAACCCTGAACCGATTTGCCAGAAGAGTCTTTCAAATCAGTGGTCATTACTAACATGTAGCCCTGAGCTGCTTTTAGCGGCTTAAGAGGAACAAAAGTAATCGTGTTGCTATCAGCAAGGCTGAGTACGTAATCAACACCAAAGGTAAGTTGATCGCCAAGCTTACAACCCGCAGAAGGTGTTGTAACCTGCGCACAGTCAGGATCACTTTGGTCAAGACCTAACGTTGCTTCAAAAAGCAACACGCCAGAAGATAATGTACTTGCATCAAGCGATGCGCCGGCAGGTGTTTCTACATTAATTACAAACGGGTGTTGAGTTGACCAACCGTCTAACACGTTGAGTGCATTTTGCGGGTCAGCAAAATCTGTAGGGTCATCGACCGGAATATTCAGTGTGTAATCAAAGAAACCATCATCGCCTGGAAGCATCAGAAGGTCGTTTGGAATGTTCAAGTTCCCATTAGCTGGGTCAAAAACGATTCGTGAAAATGGTGTTTGGACTTCTGTTTCGGCCTGAATGTCGGAAAGGGTTTCATCGGAGCCACCACAGCCTGCTAGACCCAGCGCAAGGGCCACACTGGAACTTAATACGAGTTTTCTCATCTCTACTCCCTACAAGCATTGTTGTTATTCTGTGTCTAAAACTTAACTCTATTAAAAGTAGCTTGGTCTACCCTGTCTTTACAGGCGTAGATGATAGTTTTAAACATGTTAGACCAGTTGTATCTTCCTCAATCTTATTGACTTTGTTGCAACTTTGCAAAGTTTTGTTAACTACTTTTGTTAACTTTTTTTACGTTTGAAGAAATTTTCATTCATTGTTTTACTTGTGAGTCAGGCTGAGTATGATCTGGGGTTTGATTCTTAATTGGGTCTACAGGCCCCAATCATTGCGATATAAATGAACCTTTTGAAGGAAAATGATGAACGATTACAACGCACCAGCGGATTTATTGCGCGATAAAGTTATTCTTATCACCGGGGCTGGCGATGGAATTGGTGCACAAGCCGCAAAAACGTATGCTGCACATGGCGCTATTTGTATTTTATTAGGCCGCACCGTGTCTAAACTTGAAGCTGTGTACGACGATATTGTCGCAGCAGGTGGTCAAGAACCCGCCATTGTTCCTTTAGATATCAAAGGCGCAACGCCCTCTCATTATCAGCAAATGACGCAAACCATTATTGACCAGTTTGGCCGATTAGATGGTGTTCTTCACAATGCGAGTATTTTAGGCCACCTTAGTGCATTTAAAGATATTGATGCGCAAGAATGGCAAGACGTGATGCAAATTAACCTAAATGGCATGGTTTTCATGACACAAGCGCTTATTCCCGCTCTAGAGAAGGCAGAAAGTGCATCGGTTATTTTCACCACCTCTAGCGTAGGCAGAAAAGGTCGCGCATTTTGGGGAACGTACGCCGTATCAAAATTCGCAACAGAAGGCGTTATGCAGACCCTTGCTGATGAATATCGAAATAAGTCACTGCGCTTTAACTGTATTAATCCAGGTGGTACCCGCACACAAATGCGCGCTCAAGCGTTTCCAGCAGAAAACCCTGATACACTAAAAACACCTGAAGATATTATGCCTACGTATCTTTATCTTATGGGCGAAGACAGTAAGGAAACAACCGGACAGTCACTTGATTGCCAACCAAAGTAATTAACGAAAGCAATGTTCCGTTAAACGAAAAAACCGCTTAAGCAGAACTTAAGCGGTTTTTTGTTTACAGCGCATAAATGGCTAAAGGCCAGTGCCTACTCGCCCATTTTGGCCCATGTATCTCTTAGACCTACAGTGCGGTTAAAGACCGGCTTGTCGTCTGTGCTGTCTTTATCTAAACAGAAGTAGCCAGTGCGTTCAAACTGCCATGCTCCTACTTCAGGAACATTGTCTGCCAATCCGGCTTCTACCCAACCGTGTTTTACTTCCAACGAGTCAAGGTTAATCGCATCGGTAAAGTTTTCTTCCGCTGCTGGGTTAGGCACGTTAAACAAGCGGTCGTAAAGCCTAAACTCCGCTGCCTGTGCTGTTGCTGCATCCACCCAATGAATAACACCTTTAACTTTGCGGCCATCAGCCGGATCTTTACCTAGAGTATCTGCGTCATAAGTACAAAAAACGGTTGTTACATTACCATTTTCATCTTTTTCAACGCGATTAGCTTTAACCACGTAGGCGTTGCGAAGACGAACTTCTTTATCAAGCACTAAGCGCTTAAACTTCTTGTTCGCCGACTCTCGGAAGTCTTCTGCTTCTATATACACTTCGCGACTGAAGCCGATGTTACGCGTACCCATACTTTCATCGTTAGGATGATTGGGCGCAACAAGCGTTTCTGTCTGGCCTTCCTCATAATTTTCGATAACGAGCTTTATTGGATCTAGTACGGCCATTGCGCGAGGAGCATTTGCATTTAGGTCGTCGCGTATGCACGCTTCTAGCATGGACATTTCAACCATGTTGTCCATCTTAGTCACACCAATGCGTTTACAAAACTCAACGATTGAACCCGGTGTGTAGCCGCGACGGCGTAAACCTGCAATGGTAGGCATGCGTGGGTCGTCCCAGCCATGTACATGGTTTTCGTCGACTAACTGAATAAGACGACGCTTGCTTAATACCGTATATTCTAGATTAAGACGTGAGAATTCATACTGTCTTGGCGTGCAGTCGATAGAAATGTTTTCGATAACCCAATCATAAAGACGACGGTTATCCTGGAACTCTAGTGTACACAGGGAGTGCGTTATTCCCTCAATGGCGTCTGAGATACAATGTGTAAAATCGTACATTGGATACACGCACCACTTATCACCAGTTTGATGATGGTGAGCATGCTTAACGCGATAAATTACCGGGTCACGCATACACATAAATGGCGATGCCATATCAATTTTCGCACGCAGACTACACTCACCTTCTTTATATTCGCCTGCCGTCATTTTGGCAAACTCACTGAGGTTAGTTTCAACGTCTGTATCGCGATAAGGGCTATTTTGACCAGGCTCCTTAAGGGTGCCACGCATTTCGCGCATAACGTCTTGCGCTGAAAAATCTACATAGGCTAAGCCTTTTTCAATAAGTTCAACGGCGTATGCGTGTAGTTGGTCAAAGTAATTCGATGAATAGCGCGCTTCTCCGTCCCACGTAAATCCAAGCCATTGCACATCTTCCTTAATTGAATTAACGAAGGTAATGTCTTCTTTTGCAGGGTTGGTATCGTCAAAGCGTAAATTGCACGTACCTGTGTAGTCTTGAGCAATACCAAAATTCAAGCAGATAGACTTGGCGTGGCCAATGTGTAAGAAGCCATTCGGCTCTGGTGGAAACCGTGTTTTAATTGCGTCATGTAGACCACTAGACAGGTCTTTATCAATAATCTGACGGATAAAATTGGTCGGACGGTGTTCAGTCTCGGCCATTCGCTTGTTCCCCTTATGCACGTAATATTTCAAAATCTCGCTGAGTATAACACTCTCGCAATTACTTCAACCATGTTTTATTCAAAGAAGCCTGACAAGTGATTGAATTAAGAGCGATCTGCAAATACCTTCTAAAACTAAATGCCGTTATGACTTTCAAAATATAAATAAGCACTAACGAAATCGTAACTTTGCGTGGCATTTGTGCGACTGCGTCTCAAAATGCGCGCGTCATTATAAAAATATGGTAATCTAAATTCGCGACAACAAGGTCGTAGCAGCAAATCATGGTGTTTATGAAAGAAAAAGCAACCTCTTTTGACATTGCCCACTTGGCAGGTGTTTCGCAGTCGACGGTTTCGCGAGCGTTAAATAATAGCCCGCTAGTTAATCAAGAAACTAGAGATCGCGTTCAGCGTATTGCCCGGGAACTCAATTACAAAGTGGATAAAAACGCAAGTAACTTGAGAAAGCAAAAGAGCAGCACAATTGCCCTACTCTTGTTTGAAGATCCTACGTCCGATGATTCGATGATTAATCCGTTCTTCCTAGCGATGCTCGGCAGTATTACCCGCGCGTGTGCGCAAGCAAACTATGATCTGCTTGTGTCCTTCCAAAATTTAGATGATGACTGGCACGCAGAATATGAAGATTCAAATAAGGCTGACGGTATCATTCTTCTTGGGTACGGCGACTACACCGATTATCAAACCAAAGTTGCTCAGCTGGAGTCACAAGGCACTCACTTTGTTCGTTGGGGTGCACCAGATGAAGCGCACCCAGGAGTTAGTATCGGTTGTGATAACTATCAAGGTGGCCAAAGTATAACGTCACATTTAATCGGCTTGGGTAAAACTTCCTTTGCGTTTATTGGCGACAACGGCAATCACGCCCCTGAATTTAAAGCGCGTTTTAACGGTTATTTTGAAACACTTCAATCTCATGGGCTTGACCAGTCAAGTGTTCAACGCAATGCTATTTCGACCGAGGACGCGGGGTCAGACGCGGTGAAATCATTGCTGCAAAGTGGCGAACTTCCCCAAGCAATTGTCTGCGCATCAGACCTTATTGCAATGGGCGTGCTGAGAGCGCTGCGCCAGGCAAAGGTGAATGTGCCTGATGATGTAGCCGTGGTTGGCTATGACAATATTGCGGTTTCGGCCTACACCACGCCTTCGCTCACCACTGTTCAGCAAAATACCAAACTGGCGGGTGAGCTATTGGTAAACACCTTATTAAAAGCCATTAACAACGAAGACGTTCAGGATTATTTAATGCCTGCGGATATTATTATTAGGCAGTCATGTGGCAGTGAGTAAGCGTGCGCAAATTACACGCTAGAAACTAAACAAAAAGCCCCGGGCGTTAAACAACCACGGGGCTTTTTTATTGGGCGTTAAACACGTTTTATTGACGCGCCAACTGATGCTTAATTTGAGAAAGTAACGCACTGTTACTTACTTGACCTTCGCGCACCCATACCTGAACGCCATTGGGCTCAACCGTTGCGGTTAACGCGTCACCGAATTCTACTGTTTGCGTATCTCCAGATAATTGTTCCGTCCAGTCGCCCGACTGCATAAAGTCACTAACCTCAAAAGATTGTGCGGCACTTCCCTTATTAAGTAATACAAGCGCAGTCTGCTGTGTGTCTGCAGTATCAACGACGCGATAAAACGCCGCTTGATGACCGTCAAGTTCAACGTTGACTTGAACACCGCGCTGCAGTGCTATCGTGTTTTTACGCACATTGGCAATTTTTGTTAGCTCCTGTTGAATAGGATGTGTCTTGGCTTGGTCTAGGCGCTCTTGGCCAACATAGTTACGATTGCCAGCATGTTCTGCCGTACCGCGCATGAAGCCAATTTCGGATCCCATGTATACAACCGGAATGCCTCTTACTGTAAACAACCAATTATGCGCATTAATAAAGCCTTCATCAGTGGCATTAATGCGCGCCATATCGTGGTTATCGTAGAACGTAGTTAATTCATATGGATTGTTATATGGCCCGTGCGTAAGATGAAGCACCGTTTCTAAGTCAGCAAAATCACTCTCTAGCGGCTTTTCAAATACATTCACCATGGCCTTTTGCATAGGAAAGTCTAATACGCTGATGCCCCCATTTTTCGGTAACGTATGTTGGGCAATGTTGTTCGCCTCATAGTCAAATGCTTCGCCAAACATAAAAAAGTCAGGGTTTTGCTCGCGTATACGATCTGACGCTTCACGCCAAAACGCATGAGGCACATGCCTGATTGTATCTATTCTAAATGCATCAGCACCTTGAGAAATCCAATACAAATAGCTGTTGATGAGATAATCGCGTACGGCAGGGTTTTCGTCATCTAGATTAGAAAGCTTTACTAAATCTGGATAGTTGTGAAAAAAACTATGAAGCGGGTTGTTTTCAGGGTCAAGCTCTTCAGGCGCCAAGTTTTGATGATCAGCAACCAGATTTCCATCACTGTCATATATTTCCCCGTAGCCGGGTAAGTCCTTTTCCATGGTGAAGCTTGGTGTGCCGTGATTTGCCACAATATCAAACACGGACTTAAGGCCATGCTGACGCATTTTCGCCGTATAGTCACTAACGCTTAAATTGGCGCTAACCAGATGCTCGTCAGCTTTATAGAAATTCGTTGCCCAATAGCCGTGATAACCGGTTTTACCACCGTCTTTAAAGGCACCGCCATAAGTAATGGGTTCATCGCCATTAAACGCATAGTCTGGGTTATCGTGGACAGGCGTCATCCATACTGCCGTGAACCCCATTTCCTTAATATATTCGGCGTTGTTTAAGATACCCTGTAAATCACCGCCCATGTAACCCACATAGGCTTTCTTACCATCAGGACCTTCTAAGGGCAGTTGCCACGTAGGGTGATCGCCTCCCTGCTCTTCATGATTGTTCGAAGGGTCGCCGTCTACAAAGCGATCTGTCACAACAAAGTACACCGCTTCGCTAGCAAATGGCGTAGTGGTACCCACGATAGCGTGGCTGTTTTCTTGTATATCGTTAGATGAAGGAACAGATGTACTCGAGCAGGCTGAGCAAAATAAACCAGCTAACGTTAATGCGATTGTTGTACGATTAAATGACATATTAAGCTCCCTGCGCTTCTTCAATTTCTTGCTTATCGGCCTCGTTCACGAAGAAAACTGAAACCGCACCAATTAACATAGAAACTCCGGCAACAACGATAATGTACTTTGCGTCGTTGTCGAAAATAGAACTTAGGATCCAGCCAGCAGTTAGGCCTGATACAATTTGAGGGGCGGCAACGGTAAAGTTGAAGATACCCATATAAACACCCGTTTTATTTGCAGGTAACGCACCAGCTAACATAGCGTAAGGCATAGCAAGAATGGCAGCCCACGCAATACCTACGCCTACCATAGGGATTAACAGCTTCACTGCGCCCAAAGGTACTGTTACTTCTGTAATCAGTAAGTTTACGTTGATCATCGTCAGGTCTTGGAATAACAAGAAGCTTACGTAGCTCAGGCCACCTAGCGCTAAAGACGAAGCGTAAACCGTTTTGCGACCAAACTTGTCAGCAAGTTTTGCCAAGAAAATAGAAAAAATAGCAGCAAATACCGAATACGCAGCAAATAGAATCCCTACCCAATCACCAGCAGCTCCCTTGGCCATGATGATGGTTTCAGGCACCATCGGGGCTGCAGCAATATAAGCTGGGTCAAACCACTGCTTATCTACATTCCATATATGTTGCGTAATAGCAGGTGTGGTATATACCCACATTATAAAGAGCGCAAACCACGAGAAAAACTGCACAACGGCCAGTTGTTTCATCGTCTTTGGCATATCTTTTACTAACGTGAAAAACTCACTTAAGCGTTGTCCTAGCGGTGCTTTAGGCGCTTTTTCAGTTGCAGGCTGCTCTTCAGTAAGCCCTTTATAGCGGTTGTATTCATCTGGTGCGTATTCTTTGGTACGAACTACCGTCCAAATGACCGTACCAAGCAGTACTGTAGCGCCAATGTAGAAAGCCCAAACAACAGAAGGTGCAACCTCACCCATTTGTGCCGTATTTTCAAGGCCAATAACATTGGTAAGTACAAATGGCAGTATTGAGCCGATAACTGCGCCTATATTAATCAGTAACGACTGAATCGAATAGCCAACATTACGTTGTGACGGCGGTACCATGTCTGACACCAATGAGCGAAACGGCTGAAAACATACGTTAAACGACGCGTCCATCAGTGCAACCATTAACGCGCCCATTACCATAGGTGTCAAGAAGGCAACAAATATCGGCGCATTAGGCAGTAAAATCATACCCAATACTGCGGCGATTGCACCAGCAAGGATGAACGGGCGGCGTCGACCTAATCGATTCCACGTTCTATCAGATGCTGAGCCAACAATTGGTTGAACGATTAACCCCATGATTGGCGCGACGAGCCAAAATAGTGATAGCGAGTGAAGGTCTGCCCCTAAGTCTGAAAGGATCCGACTTACGTTTGCGTTTTGCAGTGCAAAACCGAATTGAACACCTAGAAAGCCAAAGCTGACGTTCCATATTTGCCAGAAAGAAAGGCGTGGTTGAGTTGCTTGCATACTTTGCTCTATTTATTGTTTTACTATAGTTAATACGATTACTGCACAATGAAAACACTAGCAGACATTGCTGGTAATCTTAAGGTATCCGTCGTCTTAAAAGATATCCCATCGCTAACTCGTGTTAACGTCTGGTGTGTGCTTAGCACCTCTGCATACTTGTTTAGAGGCAGGTCCACTGGCTTTTTATTTAAGATGACCAATATTTTATCAGACTGATGAGTATTTGATTTATCTGCACCACTGCCTGAATCGACATTTGCCTCTCGAATATAGGTATAAACCCCATTCTCCGGTGCAAAATGCTTCAACAGGCCTTTAAACTGCAAAGGGTGTGATTTACGCAGTTGAAGTAACCCCTTCACACGCTGCTGTGCCCAACGCTCATCATCCGTTAGACCGTGCCCGGTAAAAGCGTTTTTGTCATTGTCCGAAGGCCACCCGCCTGGAAAGTCAGAACGAATAATACCGTGGTCTTCACTGCCTTCGTTACCCATCAAAATTTCTGTACCGTAAAAAACTTGTGGAATACCGCGCGTAGTGAGCAATAGCGTCATAGCCATATTCCATTTGTCTTTATCATGACCGAGCTGAGTAAAAATGCGGCTCATATCGTGGTTATCAGGAAAGATGACCAAATTATTCGGGTCGCCATACAAAAAGTCAGTAGCTAAGGTTTCGTAAACAGAGATGAAGCCAGAATTCCAGCTTTCGTCATTGCTCAACGCTTTCACAACTGCGGCTTGAAGCGGGAAATCCATAACCGATGGTAGTGCGCTATCGTAATCATCGTGGCGGTGGCTACCCGCCTGCCAATATGCCGTGATTGCGGGGTTAACTGACCACTCTTCCCCTACTATATTGAAATTCGGGTACTCGTCCATTATGCGGTTTGTCCATTGGCTCAAAAACGCCTTATCAGGATAGGAGTACGTATCCACCCGTATTCCACTTAGCCCAGCGCTTTCAACCCACCAAATCGCGTTTTGAATAAGGTAGTTCGCTAAATGCGGATTGCGCTGATTTAAGTCCGGCATGGTTGGAACAAACCAACCATCGCTAAACCCTTTTATATCGCTCGCTACGGCGTGAGGGTCGTGAAGAACTTCACGCTTGTGGGTTGTCCCTACAAATTTACCGTTGTTATTGATCCAGTCGTGTGACGGCGTATCTTTCATCCATAAATGATTACTGCCTATATGGTTAAGTACCATATCCATTATAATGCCAAGACCCTTTGATTTAGCTTCAGTACTTAACGCGATAAAATCGTCATTGGAACCAAATCTAGGGTCTATTTTGTAGTAATCCGTGGTGGAATAGCCATGATAACTGTATTTATCCATGGCATTTTCGAGCATGGGCATTGTCCATATTTGAGTAAAGCCCATATCCTGAATGTAGTTGAGGTTATCAACAATACCTTGAATGTCACCACCGTGGCGACCACCTTTGAATGAACGGTCTGCGGGATCGCCATAACCCTTAACATTATCATTTTCCACATTACCATTGGCATATCTGTCGGGGGCAATAAGATAAATAGCATCTTGAGGCCCAAAGCCTTCGCGCGACGCTGAGCCTTGTGCTCTTTTTTCTAACGTGTAAGTTAAATCACGGGTCGTACCATCGCTGTCAGTAAGCCTGATAACGAGTTCCTGGGCACTAACATTCGACGTGTCTAGCGTTACGAATAGATAGTTCTCACTATCAAGGGCTTGGCTATGCTTAACGCTTACATCGCCTTTCGCTATTGAAACCGTGTCATCGGCAACATCATCACCATAAAGCATCAACTCTACATTGCTGTTTTGCATACCAACCCACCAATTCGGCGGGTAAACATCAATGCCACTGTTTGCAGATGATTGAACTGAGAACAAAGGAAATGTAGTAATACAGCTGAGAAGAAGCGGAATTGCGCGCTTTTGAATTTTTATATGACCACTGTCATTCGTTACACGATTACGTTTTGGCACATCAACCCCATGTTAAAAATACGTTAAGTACAAGATGGTGATGAGATACTACCTTGCCCGCCCGATCTGACCAATGCTCTGCATACGTATTCACGAAACACCATGTAAAAAAACATGGTGTTTCGCGTTAACTCAGCAGCATGTGATAAGACCTATTTAAAAGGCGAATACTTTAGTCTCAAGCCCTTCCAATGAGAACGAAGCGTTGTAGTTAATGCCCTCTTTTTCTAGTGTTATGCCTTCATGTGAAAGCATAGGCGCTAGCGTAATCCGATCGCTGTCCTTACCGAAAACATTTGAAGGAACAACAAGTTTTATTGCACCTGTAGGCTTATCGTTAAAATTAGCCACAACCACAAATCCGTGCTCACCTTGCGCGCGCACAAAAGCAAATTGCTGCTCAGTATAGGCTGAATCCTTCACATCAAGATTAAGCGCGTGTAGGCTTTGATATTCACCTGTAACTGCAGGGTTTGTAGCAGCAATAGCCATCACGTCTTGGTAAAATTGGTGAAGTGCTTTTTCATCTTCGGTAGATTTCCCTGCATCAAACTTCCCGTCGTTCATAAAACGCTGATGGGCAGGAACGCCTACATAATCGAAAATTGATGTACGTGTTGGATCTCCAAAACCAGTCTCTTCGCTGCCGTCTTCACCCACATCTTGACCAAAATACAACAGCGTAGGCGAACTGCTAATAAGCGCACTCACTGCAAGCGCGGGTTTACCTTTCTTGGCACTACCAGCAAAGTCGGGGCTGGCGATACGTTGCTCGTCGTGATTTTCTAAAAAATGAAGCATATGCGGGGCGATATCATTGATTTCATCATGAATAGTAACCAGTTTGCTTACTTCTCCACTCCCCTGCATAATCGTTTTTAATGTGTCATAAAAACCCACCTTGTCGTAAAGGTAGTCCATTTTGCCTTGGTGGATATACTCGCGATACTTATCTGGTTGATAAACTTCCGCTAGTAAGAACGCATTAGGTGCCTTTTGTTTAATACTGCTATTTAGAAACGACCAAAACTCAACAGGCACCATTTCGGCCATATCGTAGCGGAAACCGTCGACACCTTTATCTATCCAATAATGTGCTATATCTCTGAATTTATACCACGAATCTGGTACGTCTTTTCCTTGCCAAAATGCGGCATGTACTTCAAAGGACTTGTCACTGTATTCTTCAGGTAAAACTGGAAAGTCGTAAGTGCCGTCAGGCTTCACGCCATAGTTCACTTTTACGGTCTCGTACCAGTCGTTTATATCTGGTTTCGAAGCTCTAGCACCGTTGCCTGTCCATTTTGCTGGAAACTCTTCGAACTTTCCGTCAGATAGTGGATGCTTTTCACCACCTAGAGGTTGATAGTTATCAGCTGTGGGCACTTGAAACGCTTCACCTACTACATAGTAAAAGTTGTTATCACGGGCGTATTCAACAGACGTGTCGTCGTGCGCGCCGAAATCACTCACACCTTCAGGTGCAGAAAGTGAATGGTAATCACGGGCAACATGATTAGGCACGATATCGATAATAACCTTCATTCCCGCTGCGTGAGTCCTGGCAATTAGCGCTTCAAATTCTTCTAAACGCTTGGCTGGGTCATCGGCTAGGTCCGGATTAACGTTGTAGTAATCTTTAACTGCGTAGGGAGAGCCCGCTCTGCCTTTCACTACATCTGGGTCGTCGTTTGAAATACCAAAATCAGTGTAGTCATTAATCACCGCATGGTGCGGCACACCGGTATACCAGATATGACTAGTTCCCAAGGATTTTATGGCCTTTAGCGCTTCGGGAGTAAAATCACTAAATTTACCTACCCCATTTTGCTCAATAGTGCCCCAAGGCTGGTTATTGGTATTCGTGTTTCCAAACAAGCGAGTAAAAACTTGATAAACAACAGGTTTACCTTGCCTTTCAGCCGAATCGTTTAGCGTTGAACTTTCGTCGCTTTGACCAAATGGTTTCAGGCTAGCGTCTTTGATCACCGTTTTTTGATTATTCACTGGAGAGGTCGGCCCTGTACACGCTGTTAATCCAATTGACAGCATAGCAATTGACAAGGGTTTAAGACAAAAACGAAATTGGAAATTTGGCATGGTAATCATTGTGATAAACGGAAATTATGCCAACAGGATACGCGTTAACTGGATGTTAAAAAACATGCATACGTATTCAAACATAAAAAAACCGCCTGACGAGGCGGCTTAGTATTCCAGATAGCATGGTGTCATGCTGCATGGGCTATGCGAAGCGGTTTTCGAGTATGCTCAATGGTGGGAACGGCCACATCGCCAATAGCTTGTAACGCACTATTTAGTTCCGAATGAATCTTTCTGTGAAAACCTTTTAGTGGTTTTGCTAAATCATCAAGCAGTACATGCGGTGACAATCTATATGGCATACGTTTGCCATTGAATTCAATAGCTTCACCTACTGGATTAAAATGAATACCGAATGCCTTCATTCTCCTTGCTAACTTAGGCTCCATTAGCACATAGGCATGCTTAACGTTTAAATGAAGGCACACACTCGTTGCCATTAAGTACAGCGCAATTGAAAGATAGGGAAAATGCTCAACGTTAAATGGAACATTTTTCTTTTGTTTAACTTTTTCAATTTTTTCAGAGGGTAGGATTTTAGAGCGTAACTGTCGCACTCTAAATTCTCTCGGTATTGCAAGGCGAGAGATTTCACAGACGCTTTGTGGAGACAAGTTTGAAGGTAGCAATGTACCATCGCCAATTACTTCCGCACACTTTTCTTCTAATGGAAGTGGCAAGCCAGCTTCAGTTGGCAAGACCAACCTTATCGTGCCTGCACACTCTCCTGTTGGCAAATGCTTGATATAGCAGTTGATCGCGCGATCATCAAACTTATCTTTTTCTAATGCAGTAGCATTTTTCTGCTCGAACTTCATTTCTTCACAATACACTTTGTGTCGCGTTTTATAGCTCACCTGCTTTTCACTTTCTTCGTTAGCAATTACAAGTTCATAACGGCTAAAGAAGAAACTAGAAATACTTTCTTCGAGTGAGAAACGTTTAGGGAGCACCCTAGAAAATGTTTGTGGTAGTCGACTCAGTTTGTTAGACACGGCGCCATTAAACGCTCTAACTGCGCTCATTGTTCTCATCTTCAACGCAAAGTTCCCCTGATTTAATTTATTATTAGGCTTGTGGGTAACTTCCTGTTCGCAACGACAGCCTTAGTTATTTGATTTCTATTTAATCTTAGATTTATTATTGGTATCTCTACTTTGTCTGATAAGTGCATCCCCACTTACGTAATCAGACTTAGACAGACGGTCATACAGCAACACATTTGCTGTGGCCGCTAAATTCATGCATGAATAAGTAGGAACGTAGACAACATGA
This sequence comes from Alteromonas alvinellae, assembly GCF_902705805.1. Taxonomy (NCBI): domain Bacteria; kingdom Pseudomonadati; phylum Pseudomonadota; class Gammaproteobacteria; order Alteromonadales; family Alteromonadaceae; genus Alteromonas; species Alteromonas alvinellae. The sequence goes on from NZ_CACSIH010000216.1 coordinate 15,474, forward strand.
TCGCACCAAGATAAAACGTCTTCGCCAATACTGCCATCCTCAGGACCTAGCAAGTAAAACGCATTGCTCGGGTGCTCAAATGAAGGTAGCGGTGTAGCACCCTCTACCAGTTCAACCGCTACAACTGACGCTCCTTCAGGCACTACTTCTTTTAAGTCGTCGACCCCAATGGTCGGAATGACTTTATGGAACGCTTTCGTATCAGCATTAAAATCCTTGGCGAATCGATAACGCTGACCAGTGTAAAAAACACTCGCTACACCATAGCAGCCAGCGGCTCTCAGAATAGAAGCAACGTTCACGGGATTTTTCGGGTTTACCAACCCAATTGAGATTCTTTGATTTTCTAATTGCACGTTTTATTTGTTTTTTATATTTATAATTGATACTGCCACGTCTTTCAGCATGCTTCTATGCATAAACCCAAAAAGTAGCCATAAGTATTAAGTCGCATACACAATTGTCATAACGCAATATTAGGGTACCAATAATAGCGGCCCGATTTTCGGGCACGAACAGCGCCAATATTAAGCGCTAGAAAGTATTGTTTTTATGATATTTTTAAGAACGTCCGCTTATCAGCAAACGAATGTTACATATCATCAATATTTTTCGGCCCGGATTACCCTTGTGTATAAGATCTTATAACTTTACCTGGTCTATTTCAGCAAAATACAGACCAATTCCATGAAAATTTTGCAAGGCAAATGCAAAGTTTACACGGCATTTATCAAATTTTTATTAAAGTTAATAAGTATCAATTAGTTATAAACACTATAAAAGAATTCTTTTTTGTTGCTGTTGTAATAGTAAGATGTTGTGCGTTTTCTTTAAGGTGATCGAGCAACGAATGTGTGCGGAGCGATAACACAAACGTAGATAACTTGCCAAAATTGTGTAGCCAATTTGAAACACCGTAGGCCATTGAGATATTGAGTTTTAACATCTTTAAACAAAAAAGCTTGGATAAATCCAAGCTTTTAAGTGACACTGTTGCTTAACTACTACACGTGTAGTGAGGTGTTATGGTAAGTTCACGCCGATTTCTGATTTGCGACAGAATAAATAGCTTTTATATAGCGTCTTGCCATACGTCGACCCTGGCCATAACCTCTGAGTAGCTTTTTCTTATCCATGGTAAGACGTTTTACACAGAAAGCTTCGTCTGGCGCGATTACCCTTATAGTGCAGTCGGCTGGTGGATTATTTAAAAAGTCGAGCGTTTCATTGTAAATGGCTGCGCGCTGAAGCATCTTTGCAAGGATCGCAGGCTGGTTCCCATACATCTTTTGCATTAACCAGGTTGATTTTACTTCGGGCTTGGTGAATCCAAGTGGTTGAGAAAGTATCACGGTAATATCTCGTGCGCCCATATTGTAAGCTTTAATGGCAGGTATTGCATCTGCAACGCCGCCATCAAGATAGCGCGTACCGTTTATTATTATTTCATCCCTATATGCGGTGGGCAACGCACAAGAAGCTACCATCAAGTCATCGACATTATCCTTGGTGGCCTGTATATATTCACACTCACCTGACTCGGCATTTGTTACCCCTACGTACAAAGGCATGCTGCTCTTTTCCCCAGGCGCGGGAATATTCATGGACTGTTTAGAGTGATGCCATAGCCAATGGACATCTGTCATGTGCCCCCCCTTTATGAATCGAAGGGGGCTGAAAAATTCGCGCTTCGTTGCATATTGGGTAATGATGGTCTTGCTTAATCCATGCATTTTTGAGACGTAAGTCGATAAGTTTGTCGCCCCAGCGGAAACGCCTAATGTGAAATCAAAAGGGTAATAATCTTGCTCCATGAATTTGTCTAGTACGCCAGCCGCAAATATTCCGCGCATCGCGCCACCCTCTACAACTAATGCACTTTTCATCCGCCCTCTCCTTGTAAACACGTTGACAATTATCTGGTATGACCACTATCGATACCCGCTATCCTACAGGAATATCAAGAGGTGTGCCAAAAAGAAAAAACCGCGAACAAGTCGCGGTTTTTACAAAGTTATCGTTAAAACTTTAATTATATTGAATTATGTGCATTTATTTCATAGTCACAGTTAGCACGGGTGCATTACCATCTGGCCCGGTAACTTTAAACTCATAAAGACCAGATTCAGCAATTTCAATCAACAAATTGTTGTTACTTTGCCCCAATAATTTAGGCTCACTGGGAATGACAACATTACTCGCAGCATCGTTGGGGTTACCAAAGTTGACCGTTGACCAATCTTCAGAGGCCACTTTGAACTCGATACTACCTGCGCTTAACTCAATGTCAGCGATGTAGACTCCTTCTCCTTGATATTCAAACATATCGACAGCTCCCCAGCCATTCATACCGCCGCGGATATAAACTTCTGTTTCTCCCCAAAACGCTTCTTTAAACACACCTATGGTAGGCGCGTCTATGTCGGTTACGTTGAACACGAAAACATAGCGGTCGGCAGTTTCGATGTTGAGAACAAGGTTGTCGTTAGTCGCAGCCAACCCAAGAGTTTGACCTGGTGCCAAGTTACGATCGCCATCGTCGGCGGACAAAGCACCAAAATTCACGGTACTCCAATCTTCAGATGCAACTTTAAACTCGTACGTGCCAGGCTCCATATCTCGAGCAAAGGTATAGATACGACCACCTTGGTAAGTGAACTCCTCGTCTGTCCCCCAACCGTTCATTGCACCACGAAGATACACAGGTGTTCCAACGTAGGGCTCTTCGTTCTCTACCATAAGGATTGGTGCTTCGCTATCAGTCGCATCAATAGTAAACAGGTAGGTCGCGCTCGTCGCTGGTGTAAATGAAAGGTTGGTATTAGTGCGTGCAAGTACCTTTTCTTCACCCGCAATTACCGCCCCGTCTTCACCATCTGCAGCACCAAAGTTTACCGTACTCCAATCTTCAGACGCGAACTTAAACCCATAGGTTACACCGCCTTCTAGCACAGCAGTAACCGTGTATTTACCATCACCCTGATACGTAAACGCGTCATTAGTAGACCAACCATTCATGTCTCCACGAAGGTAAGCAACGGTGTCACCGTAAGGAACAACATCAGGCGCACCAGACGTGGCATACGCGGATAGACCATAACCTTGAGCGCCAGATTGTGGTTTAACAAACACGGCAATGGTAAGCGCAGGAACGGTAAAGGTACCGTTACCGTCTTCACCCTCAACAAAGGTAGCGCCGCGTACCGTGGCATCAACTGAATTCATTTGTGTGGCATGGAGCGAAAAGCCTGTTGCAGTGTTGACGGTGATAGACTTCTCTTCATATCCCGTATTCACTAGCACCATAATCGCATCATTCATCATGTCTAGGTCTTGACGAGACTCATCACTGTTTTCCGATACGCCGTCATCAATGCTCATCGCAATGAGGCCACGCTGCTGGCGTTCGCCGATATTGTGGAAACCAATACGATCGATAATGTCTTCAGCGGTGGTCAATCTAAACAATGGACTTGTCATACGAATGTTTAGCAACTCTGCAAAGACGTCTGAGGCAAACATGATATCTGCCATCGACGCAGCGCGGTTCGGACTATAAATAAACTCACCCATTTCTTCCCAACGGGCTTCATTGTCCTGTGCTAGCGGTAAGCCTACATTCCAGTTATTGGTCTCGTAAGTGAAATCCACATAGTTAAACCAATCTCCGGCATCATAAGTGTTTCTATCCATTGATTTGGAGCGAAGCATGTCGCCGCCCATCTGTAGGAATGGGATGCCTTGAGATACAAGGTTAATACCCATTGCTACATTTTGGGCACGAACCCGCTGTTCTAGAGTAATATCTTGTGGAAGCGTGTAGTTTAACTGATCCCACAGTGTTTCATTATCGTGCTTCGACACGTAGTTAATGATATCCGCAGGATCTTCTGCATAGCCGCCTAAGTTACTGGTAGCGCCTGCACTTCCTGAAGACGTCTCCAAAACATAGTCTTTTAACGTTCCGATCATGCCCATTTTTACACGGTCTTGCGCGCTTAATAGCCCTTCATCTTCCGGTCTAAAGATAGCGCCTTGGCGAATAGCTTCTCGAATACGGTCGTTATAGGTACCAATCTCGGTACCAGCCATATTGAGCTGGCTCGCTTGCTCGTAACCGCGGTCTATTTTAGTCCAGCCTTCACCGTAAAAGTAATTGTCTTCGTCAATAGAATGAACAGCATCACGCAAGCGCACCATGGTGTCTTTAGTGGCTTGGCTCATAATATCGAAACGGAAAGAGTCATACTTATAGTGTTCAGTCCACATAAGCAGTGAGTCTTTCATGAATTTTTCCATCATGACATTACGAGGTTCGGTGTCATCACAGCATGTTTCACGAACAATCGCGCCAGTATCCACTTCGTAACGGTGATAGTAGCCCGGTACCGCTTTGTCTAAAACTGACTTGCTGAAAACACCCGATGCATTGGTGTGGTTGTATACAACGTCTAATGCAACACGAAGTCCCATCTCGTGAAGTGCTTGGATCATGGCGCGCATTTCTACTATTCGTTCAACACCTTCTGCACTTGACGCATAACTTCCTTCTGGCGCGTTAAAGTGATGAGGGTCATAGCCCCAGTTGAACGTATCTAGATTCCGCAAATCATTAGTAAGCTGTTGTGCCTTGCCCGCTTCAGATAGTGGATCATAAGAATTGTAAACATCGATTAGCAGTGCGTTTGCGCTTTCTTCTTCACACACTGCCGCACCGCTGTTTAAGCGACACAATTTGCCTACCGTATCGTATAAATCAACGGTCTTAGTAGGGTCTTCGTCAATGGTTGCGATGTCATTCGCTGGAAGGATATGGAAGTAGGTAAGCCCTGCCTCAACAAGCTTTTTAAGGTGCTCAACAGGTGCTGTGCCCTCTTCAGTAAAGGCAAGGTATTTACCTCTATTTTCCTCAGACGTAGACATATCACGTACGCTAAAGTCACGAACGTGTCCTTGGTAAATGACTGCATCTTCATAATTTTCAACCGTCGGAATAGTATGAGTATCCCAGCCTTGTGGTTTTAAATCATCATCAGCTAGATTTACGAAGCGAGAGAAACGGCCGTTTGTGCTTAGTGACACAGAATATGGGTCTGTAACAAGCAGCGTTTCTACATTCCCCGTAATAGGGTGATAGACGGTAACTTCATAACGGTAAAGCTGACGGTCAAGGGACATATCGCCTTCATGACGCCAGACACCAGACGTATCATCGCGAACCATATCAATACGCTGGCTTAATGTCTTGTTGTCGTTATAAATCAGAAGATCAACATTTGAAGCAGTAGGCGCCCACAATGCGGCAGTAATACCTGTATCAGAGTAGATACCACCAAGTTGAGCTTCGTCGGCATCGTCTTCACCGAGCGTATATAGTGCGTCTATTCCGTTAGCCAGTTGGATCCCGGTCGCAACAACAAGCGCACCGTCAGCATCGTAACCCCCAACTACGGCTTGTGTCGTCAACACGGTTTTAGCATCTTCAACCGACCAGTCGCCTTCCCAAGCCTGCATAGCAGATAAGTGCGGCGCGCGGGCAGATTGCTCTTCGGTAAGTGTTGTACTCATTAACGTTACTTGAGTACCGTTAATACCCTCTTCCAGCGTGCTCTCTAAGTCAGCCTGTGCTGAATAGTGAAGTTTCACCTCTGAAACGGTTTCAGGTACGTCCCATAAAATAGTGTTGGCATCTAACCAATGCGCGCCAAAGCCCTCGATATCAACAGGCTGAGGCCCAAGAGACATGATAGGAAACTCAAATATGGTTGCCTCGCCAGAGAGGGTAAAATTCATGCGTACAAATGTTTCATCATCTTGTACTAAAGAGCCTTGGAAGTCTCCGCCCCCCATTTCTTTTCCGGCATCGTCAGTGCCTTTGTGGATAATGAAATTGTGGCAGCTTCCATACCCATCCTTAAGATCTAGAATCCAATACGCACCATAGTTTGGATCGATACCGCTATGAATGCGACCGTTGGCCCAATCCGTGTCTGCGTCAGCATAAGCATCACACTCGTCATTGTTCCAAGTATGTAGTCTCCAGCCTTCATAAGCTGCATCGTTACTTGAGTTATCAGCGTCAACAGCAGCCCGATTATAATAAAGTACAGCTTGATTAGATGAAGGGGTAAATACAGGTGCAGGTAAACTTGGATCAGCACCGGCTTCACATGCATCGTTCGCTTCATTAGGTACGAGCGGCGCATCGCATTGAATAGGTGGTGGCGGTTCACAAGCCGTACCTGTTGAATTAGGTACATTTGGAACCTCACAGGTAAGCAGATCGTTGGTGCCCGACTCTACGCCCGAGCCACCGCAACCTGCAAGTGTATAAGCGCCTACTACGAGTAACGCAGCGCGCACTACTCTTTTTTTAGTAAACATAGAATTCTCCTGAATATTTTCGCTACTTTTGGCAACCGAATATTCCTTCGTGTTGCTAAATAAATTACCTAAGATGCTGTTTTTCATAGTTGATATGTCATCCCTAGGTAATATTGCGTTCCAAAGTATTGGATAGTGCCGGTTTGCTCTTCTGATGAGAAATAGCTCTTCGTTGGCTCGTCTGTTAGGTTATTAACTTGAAATAGTACGCTCCAATTGTCGTTAATCTCGTACGACGCTTGGTAATCAATAACCAATTCTTCGTCAAAGTTAACCACCTGGTCGTTTACCGCTACTTGCTGCGAAACAAATGCATCGCGATATCGGCTAGACAAGCGAGTTTCAAAACCTTCGTATTCCCAAAACACAGTTAGCGTAGCAACGTTTTCAGAAAGACCTGGTAAGTTAGCGGCATACACGTCATCACCTAGCGTGCGCTGAATTTCACTTTCGGTGTAAGAGTAACTTGCGCTAACGCCTAAGCCTGACCACATGCCAGGCAGCATGCTATAAATTTGCGTATAGGCGATTTCTAAACCGCGAATATAGCCACCTTCGGCATTGTTTACGGCTGTGCTGTAGCTACCATTTTCAGTAGGGACGGTAATAAAGATGGGGTCGCCATTTTCATCAAGCGCGAGTTCGGCTTCCTGTCCTGCAAACTCTGGCGTCAAGTAAACCGGCACACTTACGTTATCAGGAATTACAATGCCGTTTGCTTCAAAATCATAAGGCTCTATTTCGATGTCTTCTACGAACGATTCAATGTCTTTATAAAAGCCAGCAACAACTAATGCACCTTCCGTATCTGAGAAATAATACTCCCACGAAACGTCGTATTGAGTTGCATAGAATGGTTCTAAATAAGGGCTGTTACGGGCGCTACCACTAACCCTTGCCGTAGGGTTGGAAAGCGTAATTTCACCCGAGTCTCTGTCTTGGAAAGCGGTAACCGTTTCAATAGTGGTTGACGCATTTGCGGCAAAACGGTTTATTGGCGCTCTGCCCATCACTTTTGCAGCAGCTACACGAAGTTGCGTGTCATCTGTAAGTTTAAAGTTCAGGTTAATTGAAGGCAAAACGTCAGAATATTCGTGACTTATCAACGCTGGGCGATAAAAGTTATTAATTAACCCTACGTCGTCGGTAATGTTTTGTGCACCAGCCGTAGGGTCACTAACTTCAACCGATGTTCCGGTCTCAAGGTCTTCAATTAACTGAGTAGCACGCTGTAGCGTCGTTGAACTTTGTTTACTTTTAACGTAACGAACACCAACATTACCTGTAACAGGGATACTGCCAATTTCTGTATTAATGTTTGCCATCAAGTAAGCAGAATTCACAGTTTCAAATACATCGCCACTTTCTTGTAGCGTCCACGCAGTAGCTGGCCCTGTACCTGGACCATTAATAACGCCGGCAGCGCCAGGTCCCCACGTTTGAACAGGCTGTGGCCTACCGTTTGGAAACCAAGCATTAAGTGCACTCTCTAGATCAACGGAAAGATAACTTGGAAAATAACCAAAATCACCGCTCCAATTTACCTCTTCGACCATATCAGAAGTTAACTGAAGTGGCGGTTCGCTTACTGAGAATGCACTATCGTTTCCGTATTCAAACACAGAGCGGTCATTGTTATATTCCCGGTCTGAGTAACGATAGCCAAATTCAAAGCCTGAAATGATTGGCACATCAACATAATATTGGAAGTCTACGCGATAGGCGTCTAACTCATCTTTGTTTTCATACGGGTAAATGCCGTATTTACTTACCATTACACGGTCTAAGTCTGTAAAAGTATCACTTTGATTAAAACCGATATCAGGTAAGTTTAGTCCGTTGAGCAAATAAGAAATTTGAACGTTTTCGTCGAACACGGGGTTTGCCGCTGTCGCGTCTTCGCCAACAAGCGACCACAGTAAGCCGTTTCTAAAGTCGCTTTCAGCACTTGAGCGGGAGACGTCAAACTGAACCGCTAAATCTGGCGATATTTCCCAGCTAGCATTCACGCCTAAGTTGGTAACACTGTCAAAATCTTGATTGTCGTCGTTTACCAACTCAACACGGGTAAAGCTGTTGTCTGTACGAGAAAATGTGCCGCCAATTACGCTGTTATTTACTACTACAGGATTAGTTATACCAGCGTTTATTCCACCTAGCTTAACGCGAAACCCGCGAGCAAAGGCTTCGGAGTCAAATTTCGAGATAAAAGCATCAGCTTTAAGAGTAAAGGTATCGATAGGTGCCCATTCAAACGCAGCAACATAGCCGTCGCGCGCCTCTTCCCCGCCCTTGTGCTGCATTTCAAAACCTTCTGAAATGAGTTCACAATTGGGGCAATCTGCTGGCCCGTCTATATCACCTTCAAGTCCGTCTACATCAACTTGACCGTTATAAGCTAAACCAATGAATTGAGTAGAAACGCTCGGTTGGAATAAACGAGCATAACCTAGTGATAGACCTAGCGTATCGTCAAGGAATTTACCTTGGTATGAAAAACTCAGTCTATGTCCATACTCTGTAGCATCACTCACCTCTGACGCTCTATCGTTGTACATGCCACGCATGTTGGCGCTGAATTTATGTTGCTCTTCAATGGCAAGTGGTGATGCAGTTTTAAGTTCTACCGTACCCGCTATACCCCCCTCAATAAGCGATGCCTTGGGAGATTTATAAACCGCCGCCTCACTAATAAGTTCTGAAGGATACTGATCAAACTCAATTGCCCGGCTTCCGCTGGTCGATACCTGCTCTCTACCGTTTAATGTAGAAAACACAAAGTCACCGGATAGACCACGAATGTTTATCTGCGCGGCTTGCCCCCCGGTTCTTACCGCAGAGATACCTGGCAAGCGGGTCAGTGCATCTGCCATAGATACGTCGGGAAGCCCTCCCAAATCGTCTGCAGATATTTGTTCAGAAACCGTATCGGAGAAGCGTTTCTGGTTTAGTGATTGGATCAAGCTGGTACTAAAACCACGTACTTCAATACGCTCTAAGGTATCTTCTTGTGGTCGTTCAACTTCGTCTATTGACGTGTCTGGTGACTCTTGGGCATAAAGAGGAGCTGCGCTAAACGCGACCCCACTACTTATCAAGGCCGCCATGATAGTGCTGGGTTTGAATGTTTTCATTGGTGTCCCATTCCTTGTTTATTATCGACACTTTTAGGACTACCACCCCCAAAAATGCCGCTTATGGTTCAACACCAAATACTACTGTTTTGTATAAAAAGGGAGCAATGCTATGCATACGTATTCATTTACATCCATGAAACATAATTTAAACAAAGATCGGGAATAATTGTTTTATATAACTTTTAGAATGAAGGATTTAGGAGATTAGCAGAGTTTCTTATGGGAAAAATATAACATTATTGAAGGCCATCCCTAGCTCTCAGGGTTATTACTCACCGTGTTGCTGTGCTAGAAGCACGGCATTATGATGTTCGAAATTCAACGCGCAGCCTTGATTAAAACGCTCAATGTTTTGCTCAATGTACAGATCCCCTCGACCAGGCTGATTTTGTGCTAGCGCCGGAAATGCACCATAACCAGCAAATAAGCAATGCCATGATACTGAGTCCCAGTGCATACCTATATTCTGGCGCTTGATTTCATTCCCTAGATCTTCGCGATTAAACCATGTGCTAATGATCGATTTAAGGGAGTCAGACAACACCAAATTGTTTCTATTGTCACGCCAGTAGTCAGAATCGTTTCTTGTATTAAGCTTATAGTGCGCCACAATATAGTCTCGCACTCGGTCAAAACGTGCTTTTGCAAATGCATTGTAAGATACTCTCTCAACACTTGAGAAAGCGCCTTTTTCAAACATATCCGAGAAGTACTCTATACAAATCTGAACAAGGTGAAGCGCCGTTGCTTCGAGCGGCTCTATAAATCCTTGCGATAGGCCTAATGCTAAACAGTTTTTATGCCAGTGCTGCTCTACTTGCCCGACTTTCATTTTAAGATGCCTAGCTTCTACATCGCTGTTTTCCAGCCCGAGATGTCGACGCAACTCTTCTTCTGCCTTGTCTTTTGCTAAATGTGAAGCACTATAAACATAACCATTTCCAGTGCGGTTTTGCAATGGTATTGACCAGCACCAGCCATTAGATAGCGCGGTCGACTGGGTCTCTACTTGAATATTCTCCTGTGCGTGTGTGGGTAGCACGACAGCTGAATCGTTAAACAAGTTATCAGAATAGGAATTAAATTTAACGCCCAAAGCCTGCTGCAATAGGGTTGAAGAGAATCCTGTACAATCAACGAAAAAATCTCCTTCGATATTGCCTCTATCTGTTACAAGATGGCTAATATCTCCGCTAGCATGAAGTGCCACGTCGCTGATTACGGCACTAACGTGGGTAACGCCCCTTTCAACCGCAACATCACGCAGATAGTTGCCCAGCAATGCGCTATCAAAGTGGTAGCCATATTCCATTCTAAATGGAAAATTTTCAGGCGTTAGAGGCGCTTTATTCTGTTTTGCCAAGACACCATTTAACAAAAAATCTTCTGGGTTGACGTGACTATCAAGACCTAGCCTACGTGTGCGGCAGTTTACTTCAAAAGCACGCTGGGTAAAGGTGTCTGTTTGAGAGATAAAGGGATGGCGATACTGTTTAACACCGGAACCCGGACTCCAGTCATTAAACCGAATACTTACCTTGTACGTTGCATTGCACTTAGGCATCCAATCACGCTCTTTGATTTTTAGCTCTTCAAAAAAGCGCTTTAATGTCGGTGTAGAACCTTCGCCTACACCGATAATTCCTATATCGGGAGATTCAACAAGGGTGACGTTAACCTTGTCCGATGGCCATTTATTTACAAAATAATTGGCTGCCATCCAGCCGGCAGTCCCGCCCCCGGCTATGACTATATTCATTGGTCTATTCATATTAAACGGCTAACCACAAAACTGCTTCAAGAAGTCGTCATGAGTCGCAATTTTCCCAATCGGCTCATTCTTAATGCGTTTAATATTTTGCATTAGCTCTTGTAATTTTTGCTCGGACAAGGCGTTTGCGAGAGGATGGTAATCACCTTGTGCTATACCTTGCCCTAGCAGTACCTGTAGCCAAGAACTTTCAAGGAATAAATCATTTTGCTCTCTGAACAAGTTACCTGATGCTCTAAAAAGCTCAATTTTATGCGTCAAGCTGTCTGGCACTTCCATTTCTCGTAGATCCTTCCAGAAATGCGAGTCAGTTCGTTCATTGACATGGTAATGCAAAATTATAAAGTCGCGTATTTGTTCATATTCAAGCTGAGACTGCTTGTTGTACTCATCTATCTGATATTGCTTAAACCCTTCATGTGGGAATAAATGGATGAGTCGAACTACTGCAGACTGAATAAGATGAATACTTGTTGACTCAAGAGGCTCTAAAAACCCGCTAGAAAGCCCAACGGCCACCACATTTTTATTCCACTGCTTGCGTCTTCGTCCTGTTTTAAAGCGAATAAAATTAGGGTCCGCCAGAGGCTTGGTATCCAAATTCTTCGACAATATTTCCAGCGCCTGATCATCGCTGTAATAGTTACTGCTGTAAACCAAGCCATTCCCATTACGGTGCTGTAACGGTATACGCCACTGCCATCCGGCAGAATGTGCTATTGAACGAGTATAAGGACGGGTTTGTTCGTGGCGCTCTGAAGGCATAGCCACTGCCCGGTCGCACGGTAACCAATGCGACCAATCCTCGTAGCCGGTATTCAGTGTTTGTTGGGTAAGTAGCCCTTTAAACCCTGAACAGTCAATAAACAAGTCGCCTTCGATATGAGCACCGTCTTTAAGCGTCACACCGGTAATAAAACCGCTGTCTGCATCCTGTTTAACATCGGTAATAATGCCTTCTTTGCGAGTAACGCCCATCGCCTCACATTTCTTACGAAGGAATCGAGCATACAGCGACGCATCAAAATGATAAGCATACGGCATTTCTATAATTGGGTCGGGAGATTTGATATGGGCAAATTTACCCGCTTTACAGGCAAGGTAGTTTAGATCGTATTCCCATATCGAGTCAGATAGCCCTAACCCTTGAGCGCGTTTAAAATAATGATGAAAATGACAAAAAGCGTAGCTTTTACCCGGGGCGCCAAAAGTGTGGAAATAGCTTTCCCCTTCTACCCGCCAGTTTTCAAACTTAATCGCCAGTTTCATGGTGGCGTTTGTTTCGCGTAAGAACTCTTTCTCATCTATTCCTAAAACATTATTTAGTGTGATAATAGGTGGAATAGTGGCTTCTCCCACACCAACGGTACCGATTTCTTCAGACTCAATAAGCGTTACATTCACGCCTGCACCGATAAGACGTTTTATAACAGCTGCTGAAATCCAGCCCGCTGTACCACCACCTACAATAACTACATTTTTAACCGCTCTATTCATCATATTTTTTGCCGTCACCATTGCTTAAGTGGCCATATTACTATCATCTTTAAATATCATGACATGTAATGCTATACAACAAAAAGCCCCAACACATTACGTAAATTGGGGCTTTTTTAATGTTACTTGATTAAGCGCTCGCATGTAACAAGCACTTTTTCAACAACCACTTAGAATGTGTAGTTGAAGCCAAGTAGGAAATTACGACCAAAGCTTTGGTGTTCAATAATCTGGCGGCTATCTCCAGGATTAACACGTACTGTTGGTTCATCTGTCAAGTTCTGACCCTGAAGCGTAACGCGAAGACCTTGCAGATATTCAATACCTGATTCGCTGAAATCATAACCAATCTGCGCGTCAACTTGTTTAACACCGTTGTCCTGAATTTGAGCAAGTGACAAGCTCTGCGCACGGGTTTCGGTTGCAAACTCATCGCGCTTGGTTGCCGAAACACGTACTTCAAAACCGTTGCTTTCATAGAAAGCTGTTAATGAGTATGTTTCATCAGACAAACCAGGTACTTGATCACCATTATCAAGCTCACCGTCTAGGAAGGTCGCGCTCGCAAACAAGCCAAAACCTGCTAATGAATCATGAACCAATTCAAGAGGTAAGCTACCCTGAAGCTCCCATCCACGAACAAAACCTTCTAGACCATCTTCTCTAAAGTCTACCGGCCCGATAAAAGTACCTGGTGCGACAATATCAGCATCATTCGTAAGACCGTCGCCATTAATATCCGTATTTCCAGATGTTTGGTGGAAACCTTCGATATATACGTTAGAGAAGTCATTGAACGAGCGACCCGCAACATGCCAGTTAGTTAGATCTTTGTAGAAGAAACTTGCTGCGAAATATCCGGTATCAGCAAAGTAATTCTCGTACGCGATATCAAACTGATTAGCTTCTAGCGGTTTAAGACGCGCATTACCCGCACCTGCTGACCAAGGACCATTATTTGGATTTGTAGAAATAATCTGCTGGTCGTTAAATGTGAAACTAACTGTGTTATTAGGTCTCATGTCATCCATACGTGGGCGACTGATTACCTTACCCATTGCAGTACGGATAAACTGATTTTCTGCAACCTCAAAGCTTAAATTGATTGTTGGCAAAATATCGTAATATGAAGCACCGTCAGAAACAGGAGCGATTTCTGTAAAGCCGGTTGGTCCAGTAACCGTATTAAACCCGCTGCCCTGCTGGTCAACGTCAATAACCTGAACACCAACATTACCTAAAATGTAGACGCCGTTAACTTCTGTATCAATATCAAGCTTGGCGTAAATGGTTAATAGCTCTTCACTGATTGTGTATGAATCACCGAAACGGCCATTTTCAAATAGTTCAGCTTCTGTTTCGATGTAGAAGCCGCTACGGTATAAACCAAGTGAATCGTACGCAAGAACACCATCGATGCCAATGTGGCTTAGATCGGCTACACCAATTGGATCTGGTACTAGCTCTGCATTCGGCCATGTTGGCGCTGTTAAGAACGCACCGTTATTATCTTTCGTCTTTTCACGATCTTGGTAGTTTACACCTGCACTGAACTTCGAGAAAATGCCCCACTCAACAAAACCTTCGATATCAATACGAGCTGCATCAAGCGTCTCATCAAAATCAGGTTCGTTAACAAAACCATCCTGTGCCGTTTCAGGCCCGAAACCTTCAACGCCTTGGAAACGCTCCACTGGCGCTAACGAGCCACCCCAAGCTTGTGGGCCTGCAAGGAAGATTGCATTTGGATCAGTAAGGTCTACGCTGTCTAGTGTTGGATGTGCGCTGTATACTGCGCCTGAAGAAGTCATCTGCCATGAGCGTGGTGTAACGGGTCTGCCGTTCACGCCTGCTCGACCAACACCCGAATAACTCTCAATATCAGTGATCGTCTTATCAACTTCACCCATTGAAAGATCAAGCGTAGCTGTCCAGTTATCGTTTAACGCATATTCTACGTTCAAGCCAAATGTAGTTAGCTCAGCTTTCTGTTGACGCGAATCATTACGAATTACTGAAAGGAAGCCGTCATAAAAACCAGATGTAACCAAACCATCTTCTACGCCTGTAATAGTGTACGCACTGGTACCCCATTCGGCACCGCCTTCCTCAACACCGCGACGGGCATCATTCTCTTCAAAATCAATGTAAAGCGCATCGAATTGAATTCTAAGGTCGTCTGTAGGAGCGTATTCAATAACACCAGCTATTGAGGTACGTTCAAGCATCGCTGAACGCGTGAAAGAATCGTGCCCACCAAGTATTACTGTGCCTTCTGGAACTTCAACACCCTCAACGGCGTTCTCAGCATTTGCTGTTGCGTAACCCCAGCCTCTGAAGTACTCCTCCTGACGAGGCGATTCCATATCAGCTACGGCTAACGCTAAACCTAACTTGTCATCAGCAAACTGGTCTACATAGTTAAACGACAAGCGATGCCCATTGTTATCAAAGTCAGGGTTACCAGCGTCATATTCGTTTGCTTCATAAGTACCGTTAAACGCAAAAGTTCGTTCAGCACTTAATGGACGTACAGTCTGAATATCGACTGTACCACCAATACCTTGTGTCATTAGCCCTGCTTCAGGCGTTTTATAAACAAGGATATTTGAAACAATTTCTGTTGGGTAAAGATCGAACTCTACCCCACGGTTATCGCCCATACCTAGAAGTTCACGACCGTTAAGCGTTGTACCTACGTAGTTCTCGTTGAAACCACGAACAGAGATACCGCTTGTACGACCGTTGCGGCGTTCACCCGCTAAGCCAGGAAGACGTGCTATTGATTCTGCAATACTGGTGTCTGGAAGCTTACCAATATCTTCTGCTGATAGCGCTTCAACGATTGAAGTGTTATCCATCTTGATCGCTTGAGCACGCTGAAGGCTTCCGCGAATACCGCTTACTTGAATAACTTCAAGACTGGCTTCATCAACAGCATCGGTATCTGCTTCCTGTGCTAGTGCAGGAGCACTACCAAACGCCATTCCGCCAGAAATAAGTGCAGCTTTAATTAGGTTGGGTTTAAATTGTTTCATAAAACGGGTGTCCCATACAGTTATAGTTGTTGTCTTTTTGTTGTTCTTATGACAATTAAATGACAATACATTTCGTCGGCATAATGCTATAGAGGACCTAGGGTTTGCACAATTGCCTGCATACGTATTCAATAAAATTTGCGCAACACGGCGTTAACAAAGGATATTCACATTAATATGTAATTTAACAACACAAAATACGTATTTTCGGGCTTTTAGCGCAAATAGTTGTAATTTCGTTACATGCAAACTTGAAGAAATGTTAATAAACGGGCACAAAAAAGCCCGCGCTAGGCGGGCTTTTAAACAAGTTTGTAACGCGTTAGCTTACCAACCTGTAGTTTCGCGAAGTGCCTTACCGATATCGGCAAGTGAACGAACAGTCTTAACGCCTGCGTCTTCTAGTGCTTTGAACTTCTCATCAGCAGTACCTTTACCGCCTGCGATGATTGCACCAGCGTGACCCATACGCTTGCCTGGAGGAGCAGTAACACCAGCGATGTAAGAAACAACAGGTTTAGTTACATTCGCTTTGATGAACGCCGCAGCTTCTTCTTCAGCAGTACCACCGATCTCACCGATCATTACGATAGCTTCAGTTTGCGGGTCGTCTTGGAACATCTGAAGGATGTCGATGAAGTTTGAACCAGGAATTGGGTCACCACCGATACCAACACAAGTAGACTGGCCAAAACCTTCGTCAGTGGTTTGCTTAACCGCTTCGTACGTAAGTGTACCAGAGCGAGATACAATACCTACTTTACCAGGCTTGTGGATGTGACCAGGCATGATACCAATTTTACACTCTCCAGGAGTGATAACACCTGGGCAGTTTGGACCAATCATGCGAACGCCTTTTGCTTCAACGTATTCTTTAACGTAAAGCATGTCTAGCGTAGGGATACCTTCAGTGATACATACGATTAGCTCGATACCCGCATCTGCAGCTTCAACGATTGAATCTTTACAGAAAGGAGCTGGCACGTAGATAACTGTTGCCGTTGCGCCAGTTGCTTCTACCGCTTCACGTACAGTATTGAATACTGGAAGACCTAGGTGCTCAGTACCGCCTTTACCTGGTGTTACACCACCAACCATTTGCGTACCGTAAGCAATTGCTTGCTCAGAGTGGAAAGTACCCTGACCGCCAGTGAAACCCTGACAAATTACTTTAGTATCTTTATTAATTAATACAGACATTATTTGCCCTCCGCTGCAGCAACAACTTTCTGTGCTGCATCAGTTAGCGATTCAGCAGCAATGATATCTAGACCAGAGTTCGCTAGAACTTCACGGCCAAGCTCTGCATTGGTACCTTCAAGACGTACAACTACAGGTACTTCTACGCCAACTTCTTTAACCGCACCAATGATACCTTCTGCAATCATGTCACAGCGAACGATACCACCGAAGATGTTAACCAATACCGCTTTAACATTGTCATCAGAAAGGATGATCTTGAATGCTTCAGCTACACGCTCTTTAGTTGCGCCGCCACCAACGTCTAGGAAGTTAGCTGGCTTACCGCCGTGTAGGTTTACGATATCCATAGTACCCATTGCTAGGCCTGCACCGTTAACCATACAACCTACGTTACCGTCTAGCGCAACATAGTTTAGTTCCCACTGAGCTGCGTGAGCTTCACGCGCATCTTCTTGTGAAGGATCTTGCATATCTTTCAGCTTAGGCTGACGATAAAGCGCGTTTCCATCGATACCTACTTTTGCGTCTAGGCAGTGTAGGTTACCGTCAGTTTTGATAACTAGCGGGTTGATTTCGATTAGGGCAACGTCAAGCTCTTCAAACATCTTAGCTAGGCCAAGGAAAATTTGAGTGAATTGCTTGATTTGAACGCCAGAAAGACCAAGTTTAAACGCCATTTCGCGCGCTTGGTAAGGCTGAGGACCAACAATTGGGTCGATTTCAGCTTTAAGGATTTTTTCTGGAGTCTCTTCTGCAACAGTTTCAATCTCAACGCCACCTTCAGTAGAAGCCATGAATACAACGCGACGGGTTGTACGGTCAACTACTGCACCAAGGTAAAGCTCGTTAGCGATATCTGTGCAAGATTCAACTAGGATTTTGCTCACAGGCTGACCGTTTTCGTCAGTCTGGAAAGTCACCAAATTTTTGCCAAGCCAGTTTTCAGCGAAAGCGCGAATGTCGTCTTTGTTTTTAACTAGCTTTACACCGCCAGCTTTACCGCGACCGCCCGCGTGTACCTGACACTTAACTACCCACTCGTTTCCGCCAATTCGGTCAGCGGCTTCTACAGCACCTTGAGCAGTGTCTGCTGCGTATCCTTCAGAAACAGGCAAACCGTATTCTTTGAATAGCTGCTTACCTTGGTATTCATGCAAATTCATGGTGTTTCTATCCGATTTTTAGTAAGACAAAAGCCGCAAATGCGACTTGATTAGTTTGACTGATATTATAGGGCAAATATCAGCGTTGCGTTAGGCGCAAAGCAAGATAACACAAGCTAAGCGCCTAACCACAATTCCGTGAGACGAAAGTCTTATACGTCTAGAAGTAGACGTGTTGGATCTTCTAGCATCTCTTTAACGGTTACCAAGAAACCTACTGATTCTTTACCATCGATAATACGGTGGTCATAAGAAAGCGCTAGGTACATCATTGGTAGAATTTCTACTTTGCCATTAACAGCCATTGGGCGGTCTTGGATTTTATGCATACCCAAAATAGCGCTCTGTGGCGGGTTAATGATTGGTGTAGACATTAGTGAACCAAACACACCACCGTTGGTGATTGTGAAATTACCACCTTGTAGTTCAGCCAATGACAGCTTACCGTCACGGCCTTTAAGTGCTAGTTCCTTAATTCCTTTTTCAACACCTGCCATGCCTAGTGTGTCAGTATCTTTAAGTACTGGTGTCACAAGGCCACGCGGTGTAGAAACAGCAATCGATACGTCGAAGTAGTTGTGATAAACAATGTCATCACCGTCGATTGACGCGTTAACTTCAGGGAAACGTTTAAGTGCTTCGGTTACCGCTTTCACATAGAAAGACATGAAACCAAGACGAATACCGTGACGCTTCTCGAAGCTGTCTTGATACTGCTTACGAAGATCCATAATTGGCTTCATGTTAACTTCGTTAAACGTAGTTAACATTGCAGTAGAGTTCTTCGCTTCTAGAAGACGGTTAGCAATAGTCTTACGAAGACGCGTCATTGGAACACGCTTCTCAGTACGGTTACCCGTTGGCAATTCTGCTGATACAGATTCAGTTGAAGCAGGTGCTGCTTTTGCTGAGCTTTCGCCACCTTTAAGGTACTTTTCTACGTCTTCTTTAGTGATACGGCCGTTTTTACCTGTACCTTTTACTTTAGCTGCGTCAACGCCTTTTTCAGCAAGTAAACGACGTACTGATGGGCTAAGCGCATCGCTGCTGTCGTCACTGTCATCTGATTCTGCCGATGCCGCCGGAGCAGAAGCGCCGCTTGCAGCACCTTCTACGAATTTTGCAATTACTTCTTCAGCAGTTACCGTAGCGCCTTCTTCTGCGATGATTTCTGCAAGAGAACCATCCGCAGGTGCTACAACTTCAAGAACTACTTTGTCTGTCTCGATATCTACTAAGTTTTGGTCGCGCGATACTGCCTCGCCTACAGCAACGTGCCATGTAGCGATAGTTGCGTCAGCTACGGACTCTGGAAGTACTGGCACTTTAACATCAGAAGTTTTACCAGAAGCCGCTGGTGCCGCGTCTGATTTTGAATCGTCTTTTGCTTTGCTTTCTGCTTTAGCTTCAGCCGGTGCAGCAGCACCGCCCTTTTCTAGTTTAGCAATAACTTGTTCGCCTAAAACAGTTGCACCCTCTTCGTTTAGGATCTCACCAATTGTACCGTCCGCTGGCGCCACAACTTCTAAAACCACTTTATCAGTTTCAATATCAACCAGGTTCTGGTCTCGTTTAACTGCGTCACCGGCCTTTACGTGCCAGGTTGCAATGGTGGCATCGGCAACTGACTCAGGTAGAACCGGAACTTTTATCTCAATTGTCATTACTGTTCCTTATTTAATTGTGAGTGCGTTTTCAACCAGGGCTTTTTGTTGCTGGTTGTGAACGGATACATAACCTACTGCAGGTGACGAGGATGCATCACGGCCTGCATATGTTAATTTTGCACCATCTGGAATTGCTTGCCAGAAGTGGTGTTGGCTACAGTACCAAGCGCCTTGGTTTTGAGGCTCTTCTTGACACCAAACCCAATCTTTTACATGGCTGTATTGTGCCACAACTTTAGCGCATTCTTCTTGTGGGAATGGATAAAGTTGCTCTAAACGGATGATTGCAACGTCTGTTTGCTCATTTTTACGGCGCTGGTCTAACAAATCGTAGTAAACCTTGCCCGAACACATAACAACACGCTTCACATTCTTCGGATCGATGTCATCAATTTCTCCGATTACATTATGGAATTTACCTTCTGCTAGCTCTTCAAGTGAAGATACCGCAAGAGGATGACGTAATAGTGACTTAGGCGACATTACGATAAGTGGCTTACGCATAGGGCGCACCACTTGGCGACGAAGCATGTTATAAACCTGTGCCGGTGTAGAAGGTACACATACTTGCCAGTTGTGATCGGCACACATTTGAAGGAAACGTTCAAGACGTGCAGAGCTATGCTCTGGGCCTTGGCCTTCGTAACCGTGTGGAAGTAAAACGGTAAGACCACACAAACGGCCCCACTTTGCTTCACCAGAGCTTAAGAACTGATCAAAAACAACCTGCGCACCGTTAGCGAAGTCACCAAACTGGGCTTCCCAAATAGTCAGACATGTAGGCTCTGCTGTCGCATAACCATACTCGAATGCCATTACTGCTTCTTCCGAAAGCACAGAGTCGTAAATTTCAATTTCACCCTGACCTTCGCGAATATGTTGTAGAGGCATATACGTCGATGCGTCTTTTTGATTGTGCAATACCGCGTGACGGTGGAAGAAAGTACCACGGCCTGAATCCTGACCTGTAATACGAATATCTTCGCCGGCATCTACAATAGTGGCATAAGCTAAGTTCTCTGCCATACCCCAATCAAGTAGCTTTTCACCCGCGACCATCGCTTTACGGTCTTGGTAAAGCTTGTTTACACGAGACTGAAGCTTGTGCTCTTCAGGAATAGTAGTGATTGACTCACCTAGCTCTTTAAGCTTCTCAACTGAAAGCGCTCCATCGTAAGGCGTATCCCAGTCGTGACCAAGGTACGGAGACCAGTCAACGCTATGCTCTGTCATTGGACGCCACTCTTCAACAACGCACGCGCCATGGTCAAGAGCTTCACGGTACTCTTCAACATAACGATCTGCATCACGTTGCTCTATCACACCTTCAGCAATTAGCTGATCAGCATAGATTACGCGTGGAACTGGATGCTTTTTAATTTTTTGGTACATCAACGGCTGAGTTGCATTTGGCTCATCCGCTTCGTTGTGACCATGACGACGGTAACAAACTAAATCAATTACAACGTCTTTCTTAAACTTATTACGGTATTCAAGCGCAAGCTGTGTAACAAAGGCAACCGCTTCAGGATCGTCAGAGTTCACGTGGAAAATTGGCGCCTGTACCATTTTAGCAATGTCAGTACAGTATTGTGTAGAACGGGTATCTTCAGTTTTAGACGTCGTGAAACCAACCTGGTTGTTTACCACGATTCGAACTGTACCACCCACAGCAAAGCCACGAGTTTGTGACATGTTGAAGGTTTCTTGAACTACACCCTGACCTGCTATTGCCGAGTCACCGTGAATAGTAATTGGAAGTACAGTATTTGTGTCGTTGTTGCGGCGAGCAAGACGTGCACGTACTGACCCCATTACTACTGGGTTAACAATTTCAAGGTGAGACGGGTTAAATGCTAGCGCTAGGTGAACGTTGCCACCAGGCGTTGCAAAATCTGAAGAGAACCCTGCGTGATACTTAACGTCACCCGCACCTAATGAGTCGTCGTGCTTACCTGAGAATTCGTCAAACAGGACAGAAGGGTTTTTGCCCAGCACGTTAACTAGAACATTCAAACGACCACGGTGAGCCATGCCGATAACCACTTCTTTGGTACCCGCAGTGCCTGCTTTGGTAATTAAACCTTTAAGCATTGGAATAAGTGCGTCGCCACCTTCTAGCGAGAAACGCTTTGCACCTGGGAATTTAGAACCCAAGTACTTTTCCATTCCGTCAGCCGCAGTAAGGCCTTTAAGAATGCCTAACTTCTCATCGCGAGAAATTTCAGGTTTTGCTTGAACAGATTCAATTTTTTGTTGTAACCAACGCTTCTGCTCGGTATCAGTGATGTGCATATATTCTGCACCGATAGAGCCACAGTAAGTTCGGTTAAGCGATTTAAACAGTTCACCAAGCGGCATAGAATCTTTACCAATGGCATAAGACCCTACATTGAACACTGTATCAAAATCTTGTTCAGAAAGGCTGTGGTGAGATAGTTCAAGGTCGCGAACACGCTCTTGTTTCCATAGACCAAGAGGGTCTAAGTTAGCGTGCTGGTGCCCGCGGAAGCGGAACGCGTTAATTAACTGAAGAACTTTAACTTGCCTGTCGTCTGAAACATTTGCAGAAGGCACAGACGGACTAGACATGCGGGCGGTTGGCCCTAACGCAGCAAGTTGCCTAAATTGATTTTTAATTGTTGTATGATTGGTTTCTAACTCTACGCCATCGACTTTGGGGAGGTTATCGAAGATTTGTCGCCAATTTTCAGAGACACTTTGCGGGTCTTCTAAATAAGTTTCATACAACTCTTCAACATAGGCAGCGTTGGCACCTGCCATGTGCGAGGAATCCCACCACGCTTTCATCACGCTTTCTTGCATTTAATTTGCCTTGCTACGTTTTATAAAATCTAGTTAACAATCAAGATGTATTATAAGGTTATTCTCAGCATAACCAAGTGTTATAACAGCGAATATATAAAAAAATAGCCATCCTTTTGGGATGGCTATTTAGAGCATCACTATCTGTAACTTTAGGAAGTTATCAGAATATAGTACTAAACAGCCCGTTGTAAAAGCATAGACTTAATTTGGCCTATCGCTTTTGTAGGGTTTAAGCCCTTAGGACATACACTTACACAGTTCATGATACCGTGACAGCGGAATACGCTGAACGCATCATCAAGGTCGTTAAGACGCTCTTCAGTTGCCGTATCACGGCTATCGATAAGGAAGCGATAAGCGTGAAGCAAACCAGCAGGACCGATGAACTTATCAGGGTTCCACCAGAATGACGGGCATGAAGTTGAACAACATGCACATAAAATACACTCGTAAAGACCGTCTAGTTTTGCACGCTCCTCTGGCGACTGTAAGTGCTCGCGTGCTGGCGGCTGCTTACTGTCGTTGATTAAGAACGGCTTAATCTTCTCGTATTGTGTATAGAACTGCGTCATATCAACAACAAGGTCACGTACTACCGGTAGACCTGGAAGTGGACGTACTACTATTTTACCTTTGCCCAGTGCAGATAAAGGAGTGATACACGCTAGGCCGTTTTTGCCGTTCATGTTCACACCGTCTGAACCACATACACCTTCGCGGCACGAGCGACGGAAAGAAAGCGTCGGATCTTGCTCTTTAAGTGCAAGTAGCGCGTCTAGCACCATCATGTCCTGACCTTCCTCTACTTCTAGAGTGTAGTCTTGCATGCGAGGCTTCGCGTCTACTTCTGGGTTATAACGATAAATCGAAAAAGTTAATTGCATGATCGTTGCCTCTCTTAATATGAACGCACTTTAGGCGGGAATGCTTCCCTAAGCTTAGGCGCCATATTCACTTCACGTTTAAGCATTTTATCAGTGTTCGGATCGTAGATACTGTGGCATAACCAGTTATCATCATCACGGTCCGGGAAGTCGAAGCGGCTGTGGGCGCCACGGCTTTCCGTTCTGAAGTTCGCTGCTACTGCTGTGCTGTACGCGGTTTCCATCAGGTTATCAAGCTCTAAACACTCAATACGCTGGGTATTGAAGTCTGCGCTCTTGTCGTCAAGGCGTGCATGCTTAAGACGCTCGCGAATTTCGCTAAGCTCTTTAAGACCTTCCGCCATTGCTTCACCTTCACGGAATACTGAGAAGTTAAGCTGCATGCATTTCTGCAAGTCTTTCTTAATTTGAACTGGGTCTTCGCCCTTACCTTTCTCTGAATTTTCCCAACGGTTGAAACGCGTCATAGAAGCTTCAAGATCAGACTCTGATGCGTCGCGTGTTGGTGCCATTTCAGACAATGTCTTACCAAGGTGTAAACCGGTCGCGCGACCGAATACAACAAGGTCAAGAAGTGAGTTACCGCCAAGACGGTTCGCACCGTGTACAGATACACAGGCAATCTCACCACAAGCAAATAGACCGTTGACAACCTTGTCGTTACCGTTTTCATCAACCGTTAGACATTGGCCATCAACATTTGTAGGAATACCACCCATCATATAGTGACAAGTAGGAATTACTGGAATTGGCTCTTTCACTGGGTCAACGTGTGCAAACGTACGTGAAAGCTCAAGGATACCAGGTAGACGAGACTCAAGAACGTCTTTACCAAGGTGGTCAAGCTTAAGCTTAATGTGAGTACCCCATGGGCCTTCACAACCACGACCTTCACGAATTTCAGTCATCATTGAACGCGCAACAACGTCACGACCAGCAAGGTCTTTCGCGTTAGGTGCATAACGTTCCATGAAACGTTCGCCGTCTTTGTTTAGAAGGTAACCACCTTCACCACGACAACCTTCTGTTACCAATGTTCCTGCGCCAGCAATACCCGTTGGGTGGAACTGCCACATTTCCATATCTTGAACTGCAACGCCTGCACGAAGTGCCATACCAACACCGTCACCGGTATTGATGTGTGCATTTGTAGTAGATGCGTAGATACGACCCGCACCACCTGTTGCAAGTACAACTGCGCGAGACTTGAAGTAAACTACTTCACCAGATTCGATATCAATCGCGGTACAACCAACAACGTCTCCGTCTTGGTTTTTAACTAGGTCAAGTGCATACCACTCAGAGAAAACTTTTGTTTTGTTCTTTACGTTTTGCTGGTAAAGAAGGTGTAGAAGCGCGTGACCAGTACGGTCAGCTGCAGCTGCTGTGCGAGCGCCCTGCTCGCCACCAAAGTTCTTAGACTGGCCGCCAAAAGGACGCTGGTAGATTTTACCATTTTCGAAACGCGAGAAGGGTAAGCCCATGTTCTCCATTTCAATAATTGCTTCTGGGCCAGTTTTACACATGTATTCGATTGCGTCTTGGTCACCGATATAATCAGAGCCCTTAACGGTGTCATACATGTGCCATTCCCAGTTGTCTTCGTGCGAATTACCAAGTGCTACGGTAATACCACCCTGCGCAGACACAGTGTGAGAACGGGTTGGAAATACTTTAGATAACAGTGCACATGATTTACCAGACTGCGAAATCTGTAATGCTGCGCGCATACCTGCACCGCCAGCACCAATTACAACTGCATCAAACTCGTGAACGGGTAAACTCATTTTACACTCCCCACAATACGAATAGGCCAACAGCTACATAGCCGAATGCGATTATATTTAAGATATATTGTAGTCCTGCGCGCAGACCTGCTGATTTAACATAGTCTGTAAGCACCTGCCAAAGGCCGATGCGCACGTGGATCATCACTGCTACAAGTGCTGCCAATGTGAAAACTTTCATAGCTAGGCCAGAGAACAACCCTCGCCATTCGATAAACGTTAGGTTATCGGTGGTAATAAAGAACCACGCCATGAAAACCGAGTACGCGAAAATAATTGCTGCTGTAGCGCGAAGTGAAACGTAGTCTTGTACGCCGTCACGCTTTATGCTTGCTTGGTTGGTTACCATAATGCAACTCCCAATACTACGGTCAGTACAACCCAAAGTGCGATTACTGCTTTTGCACTTGTGTTACCCGACTCTAATTCTTCCCAGTGACCTAAATCCATAACAACGTGTCTTAGGCCGCCTAGAATGTGATACGTCAGCGCTGAAGCTGTGCCAATTGCGACAAATTTTCCAAGGAAACCGTCCATGATTGCTTGTACGTCCGCGAAACCTTCAGGCGAATGAACAGAAACTGCCCATGCCCAGATAACAAAAAGTAGCGCGAAGAACATTGCAACACCGGTTACGCGGTGGAGAATTGACGAAATAGCAGAGGGCGGAAATTTAATAGTATTGAGTTCTAAATTTACTGGTCTTTGCTTTTTCACAATGTATGCCTGTTTAATCCGTAGGGGATAATGAATTTCTTACCTTTATTATGTCCTGAGTAAGTGAATTCGATTTTTAACCTGTTAATTGCCTCATCCATTGAGTTGTTAACAATTTGTGAATTATTCTTTAATGCCTGTAACAGAATAATTATTCCATTTCCAAAGCACCGCTGAGTATATCCAGCGTAGTATATAATTACAATTTTTTGTGCCGTAGTAAGACTTTAGTCGCTATATACACTTTTATGATAATTATTTTGAATAAAAAGAGATCAAAATTGAGCGCAACACGTTTAAACGAGCGCAATTACAGTGTTAAGAAGTTTACCAGCAGCTAAATGGAATAACTATGCATAACAACGAGAAATTAAGCACTTTTAATCTGTGTGCGTATTTATTCCTCATCAAAAGGTTACTTTTTAAACTAAGCTGTTAATATATTTATCGTTCGGTGGTTTACCTTTATCGAAAACCCATTGATAATTGCACCGTATCGGGCAAAGTGAAATCCCAACGAGTTAATTAATCGTTATCTGATTGCTAGTATTTTTTTAAGCAATTCGGAATATTTATTGTGCAAATATGCAATTAAATTGACTTGTTAGTGCATAATAAAGTACAAATACGCCCACTTTTCCCAACGAAGCGGATATTTTCGTCCGTTTTCGCTGCAAACAGAACCATTCTGAGGAGAGCATTTTATGGCAGATCAGAAAGCCATTCTTAAAGCCGGCGGTAAGGAAATCGAGCTTCCTATCTTGTCTGGCACCGAAGGACAAGATGTAATCGATGTCCGTACGTTAGGCCAGCACGGTTATTTCACGTACGACCCAGGTTTTATGGCGACAGGATCTTGCGAGTCTTCAATTACCTATATTGATGGCGCTCAAGGTGTATTATTACACCGCGGTTTCCCTATTGAAGAATTAGCGCGTGACGCAGACTACTTAGAAGTTTGTCACATGCTTCTTCACGGTGACGCACCAACAAAAGAACAGTACGAAGAATTTAAAGAGACAATTACTCGTCACACCATGGTACATGAACAAATTAACATGTTCTTCCATGGTTTCCGCAACGACGCCCACCCTATGGCAATGCTATGTGGTACCGTTGGCGCGATGTCTTCGTTCTACCACAGCGATTTAGACGTTTCTAATGAAGAACAGCGCATTCGCAGCGCACACCGTCTAATTGCTAAAATGCCTACTCTTGTTGCTATGTGCTACAAGTACAATGTAGGTCAGCCGTTTGTTTATCCACGAAACGACTTAAGCTATGCAGCTAACTTCCTGAACATGATGTTCTCTGTACCAGCAGAAGAATATCAAATCAGCCCAGCTGTTGAGCGTGCGATGGACCGTATCTTTACGCTTCACGCAGACCACGAACAGAATGCTTCAACGTCTACCGTTCGTCTTGCCGGTTCATCTGGTGCGAACCCATATGCATGTATTTCTGCTGGTGTTGCTTCACTTTGGGGTCCTGCTCATGGTGGTGCAAACGAAGCATGTCTGAACATGCTAGAAGAAATTGGCACAGTTGATCGTATTCCTGAGTTTATTGCACGCGCTAAAGACAAGAATGACCCATTCCGTCTTATGGGCTTCGGTCACCGTGTTTATAAAAATCACGATCCACGTGCAACAGTAATGCGTGAAAGCTGTCACGAAGTATTAAGCGAGCTTAACGTAAAAGATCCACTACTAGAAGTAGCGATGGAACTAGAAAAGATTGCGTTAAGTGACCCGTACTTTGCAGAGAAGAAACTGTTCCCGAACGTAGACTTCTACTCAGGTATCGTTCTTAAAGCAATTGGTATTCCTACCAACATGTTTACGTGTATTTTTGCCCTATCTCGTACAGTAGGTTGGATTTCACACTGGCATGAAATGATGAGCGACCCTAAACAAAAAATTGGTCGTCCTCGTCAGCTTTACACTGGTCACAACCAGCGTAAGTACACGCCAATTAAGTAGTAAATTAGTAAATACTGAACTAAGTATTACGCTTAATAGTAAAAATAGCGCCTTTATGGCGCTATTTTTGTTTATACAAGATTACTTCAAGGAACAACAATGCCCTATTCAGCGGTTTTTCTAGGTATTGCCGGTCTCATTCCTTTTGTGGCTATGCCACTGGCTTATCAGCTTAACCTGTTATCGCTTACACAAAGCGCTGTTTACTTTGTCCAATACTCAGCTGTGCTATTGTCTTTCTTTGGTGGCATTCATTGGTGGGATGCGATAAGTAACCAACGTTATGACAAACAAATGTTAGTCGCTATGTTGCCGACCATAATTGGGTGGCTGTGTTTAGTGTTCTCTCATGACGTGAAGGTGTTTGGCGTTTTATCGTTAAGCTACGTTGCAGTACTTATTTACGACAAATTTGTCCTTAGCCTTCCTAAAGAGCAGATTGTAAGTTACATAAGCTTGCGGATGGGATTAACAAGTGTCGTTGTTATCTGTCACGCCTGGATGATTTACTTGCTCGTCTAGCGTTACTACTACCAGCTTAGCTTTAGAGACATAAAATTAGATAATTGCGAAAAAAGTAAAAGAGGCAAAAGCCTGCGGTGCTTAAGCGAGTTTCTAACTCAAGCAAAAAGTTACGCATAACCAGTATAAGCAATTGATAAATATAGCTTTAACAGGTTTAAATCTCGAAAAAAAAGGCGATAATATCGCTATATTATCGCCTTCGTTTTTTACTTCTAGCGTTATTAACGAAAAGTAACGAGGTTATTCAGCGCGAATAAGCGAAAGTAGCTCTTCGGTTTTTTGTTCCATCAACGCAATGTCGCCTTTACTTTCAACGTTTAAGCGAATAACTGGCTCAGTATTCGATTTACGTAAATTAAAGCGCCAAGTACCAAACTCCAGACCCAAACCATCGGTAGTATCGACTACGCTGGCTAGTGGCTGATATTTACTTGTAACGCGTTCCAGCGCTGCATCAGCATCTTTTAGTTTACTGTTAATTTCACCAGAAGATGGAAACGCTTCAATTCGCGCTTTTACCATACTCGCTAGTGTTTGCTTTTTCACACACACCAATTCAGCAATTAACAACCAAGGGATCATGCCTGAATCACAGTAGGCAAAATCTCTAAAGTAATGGTGCGCACTCATTTCACCCCCATAGACCGCATCTTCTTTGCGCATACGCTCCTTAATAAACGCATGGCCGGTTTTCGACTTAATGGGTGTACCACCTGCATTCGCTACGATATCTTCTGTATTCCAGTATACGCGAGGGTCATAAATGATTTTACTGTCGGTGTTTTTCTCGATAAAGGCTTCAGCAAGCAAGCCAACGATATAATATCCTTCAATAAATTCACCATCAGCGTCAAACAAGAAGCAACGGTCGAAATCACCATCCCATGCAATGCCAAAATCAGCTCCTGACGCTCTAACGGCATCAGCAGTGTCAGCACGGTTTTCAGGTAACAATGGATTGGGGATGCCGTTTGGAAATGTACCATCAGCATTGTGATGTACTTTTACAAATTCTATCGGAACACCCTGCGCTTTCATTTCTTGTTCAATGGCGTCAAGTGCAGGGCCTGCTGCACCATTACCAGCGTTAACTACCACTTTTAACGGTGTAAAATTACTTAAATTCACATAAGACAGCATGTGAGATACATAGTCAGACATACACGATTTAACCGTATATTTTTCGGTTTCAGAAAGCTTGTCTTCTTTTACATGGGCCGTACCGTTAAAAAACGCATCGGCATCAATTAACGCTCCCTCAGTGTAGTGTGCTAATCGCTCTGACACGAAGCTATCTTCTAATGCTTCCGCTTTCTCTTTTATGGCGTTTAGACCTGTGTCGCCGCTAATTGGAACAGAGCCCGCCTTAACCAATTTCATGCCGTTGTAATTAATGGGGTTATGACTTGCCGTTACTTCAATACCACCATCAACGCCAAGGTGTTTGGTAGCGAAGTAAATTTCTTCTGTTCCTGCCATGCCAATATCGGTCACTGTTGCACCAGCATCGATTAGACCTGCGCTTAACGCTAATTTTAATGGTGTTGACGTAAGACGCACGTCACTACCAACAACAACAGTTTTCGCATTTAATTCTTGCGCAAAAGCATAGCCAATTCGATACGCTACATCTTCAGTCAGTTGTGAGTTCAATTCGCCACGAATATCGTACGCTTTAAAGCAGGTAATTGGGGTTGCCATTTGGATCGAAATTCCCTTTGTTTTAACTATTTACGATTACATTATCGCTTTTTACAACACAAAAGCGCATACGCCCCTTTGTTATTGTCGTAAAAGAGATTAGACATACCGATATTAAATCATTAGAGGGAGTGAATTACTAATTCAATTTAATCAGCGCAACGTTTCGCTAACGCTGTTTTCAATCGATGAGTTTAAAGCGCGAGTTCGAAGTAGATACTGTTATGGAAAGCGCCTTGATGACGATACTTTCGGCGAAAGCACAGCGTAGGACTAAAACCATTCTTGATAAGGACTTTTTCAGAAGCGGCATTGTTGTCCATGACTTCTGCAGTGAGCAATTTTATGCCCATGCTTTTGGCCTCCTCAATTAAAAATGAGACGCAGTGAGAAGCAATGCCTTTTCCACAATCCTTCTCTGCAACTCGATAGCCGATTTCCGCCTTGTCGCCTGCTCTATTTTCGATGTTAGCACGCGCTACAACCTTGTTATTTCGTTGTTCATCAACAAGCACATAACCCCAAGCTCTTTTCTGCTGTTGTAAGTAAAGCAATTCGCTAATGTGGTAGCCAACGCCATCCAATGAATAAAACGCTGCCTCTCTTGGTGCTATAGACAATTCAAAATAGGCTTTGTTACTACGCTCAAATTCTAAAAGTGATAGCACGTGTTTTTCGGCGACGCTTTCAAATTGCATCGACAGTGCTGCTCCTTGCTGAACCTAATTAAGAGGTATTGATTAAAAGCTCAGTCTACTACCAGTCCGCATAGATAATTACCCATAGTCGAATCAAAACAGGCAAACCTTGTATCTACTTCGCTAATGAACCGCTTTGGTAATCGTTAAATGCCTGAACAATTTCCTGCTGAGTGTTCATTACAAAAGGCCCATATTGGACCACAGGCTCCTCAATAGGTTTACCTGAGACCACTATAAATTTACAACCTGTATCAGCGGATACAGATAGCTGCTTGCCACTTTGAGACAAAACACCCAGCTCTCCCTGCGACACAATTGTTTCTTTGCTAAGTTCGCCGCTATTAATGACCACGCTTCCCTCGTACACATAAATAAAGGCAGCTTCATCCGAACCCAGTGCAATTTCCGAACTCCCGCTTCGTAGTGCAACGTCTAAAAAAGTAGGCGCAACCGCCGTTGTCTTCACAGGCCCTTTCACACCATCAATTTCACCTGCTAACACTTTGATTACTGCATCTTGAATGTGTACTGTAGGCACACTATCTGGCTGTATGTCTTGATAGTTCGGCGCTGACATTTTCTCTACGGCCGGAAGATTCACCCACAGCTGAAAGCCTTGTAACAAGCCCTCCTCCTGCTCTGGCATTTCTTCATGTATTATGCCTCGACCCGCATTCATCCATTGAATGCCACCAGCATCAATAACCCCCTCATTGCCTACAGAGTCTTTATGGCGCATTTTTCCTGCAAGCATATAAGTAACTGTCTGAAAACCACGGTGAGGATGTGGTGGAAAACCAGCAATGTATTCACCTGGATTATCTGAACCAAAAAAATCCAACATTAAAAAGGGATCGAGGCGAGGTAGATCAGGTTGCCCAATAATACGAGTAAGCGACACCCCCGCGCCATCACTTGTTGGCATACCTGTAACCACTTTCTCTATCGATTTTTGTTCACTCACTTCCACTGACATAATGTGTATCTACCTTAAATCTTAGCCTTCACTATCTTTTACGAGCTTCACGTTTAGCTTTTTGTATTACCGACCTTTTGTGTGCTTTAACGTTCTATTTTATCGCGACCGTGAGGCGACATAAGATCTTGCTCTGGCCCGACGGGGATTACCTGGGTTGGATTTATCATAGTGTGGCTGTAGTAATAGTGCCTTTTGATATGGTCGAAGTTTACCGTTTCAGCAACGCCCGGAACTTGATAAAGTTCTTTCATATAGCCGTAGATGTTTGGATAATCTGCGATTTGCTTTTTATTGCATTTAAAATGCCCGTGATACACAGCGTCGAAGCGTATCAGCGTGGTAAATAAGCGCCAGTCTGCTTCTGTTATTTTGCTGCCAACCAAATAACGTTGTTTGCTCAACCTTTCTTCAACCCTATCTAGGGCGCAGAACAATGCAGTTACTGCCTCTTCATAGGCCTCTTGCGTTGTAGCAAATCCAGCTTTATACACGCCATTATTTATGTCGTGATACACCATATTGTTGATGGCATCAATTTCTTCACGTTGGGCGTTAGGATAATAATCGTCTTCATTATTAGTCAGTGAATTAAACCCACTGTTAAAAATACGGATAATTTCAGCTGATTCATTATTAACGATAGTTTCTGTTCGTTTATCCCAAAGGATTGGAACAGTGACACGGGTGGTTATCTCAGGTTCTGCCTTAGTATAAATTTGATGCGCATAATCAAAGTTATAAAGCTTATCTCCCGTTGCTCCTGGGTAATCTTTAAACTCCCAGCCTTGATCAAGCATCTCAGGGTGTACCACCGAAACATCAATATGCGCTTCCAATCCCTTTAACTTTCTAAATATGAGCGCCCTGTGGGCCCAAGGACAAGCTAACGAGACATAAAGATGATAGCGACCAGATTCAGCGGGAAACGTGGAACCATCTTCGTTACTGACTTTGTCACGAAATTTAGATGCTTGGCGCTCAAATTTCCCACCATTTTTGCTGGTGTCGTACCACTTGTCTTGCCATTTTCCATCAACGAGTAAGCCCATATGCCTGCCCCTTTTCATTACTTCATTAAACAATGAATTCATTTAAACATGTATTGGGTAGAACGTATGTCGCTTAAAATCGGATTTATTATTCGAAAAAACTGGAGTGTATTGATCTTTAGTGTTCACTTTTGAGATGATGCGCGCCCTGCTAGCGTGTTTGCACGTTTTTGTGAAAACACACGCCTTTGAGTTAGTTTATTTTTAAGTGAAGTGAAACATGTCTGATGATCCACGTTTAGGCGGTATTGTGCGTTTGTATGGCGCACAGCAAACTAATAATTTAGCCAACAGTCATGTGGCTGTAGTCGGCATTGGCGGTGTGGGAAGTTGGACTGCAGAAGCACTAGCTCGTTCGGGCATTGGTACTATAACCCTTATTGATTTAGACGATGTTTGCGTAACTAATACAAATCGTCAAATTCACGCGCTTTCCAATACCATAGGAGAAGCAAAGGTCGACGCCATTGCATCGAGAATTAACTTGATAAATCCTGCTTGCAAAGTGAGTTGTATTGAGGATTTTGTTACTCCAGAAAATACGGCCACGCTTTTAACCAAAGAAATGCACGCTGTAGTCGATGCCACTGACAGTATTCGCGCTAAAGCGGCGATGATAGCTCACTGTAAACGCAACAAAATTCCAATTGTTACGGTTGGCGGTGCGGGCGGTCAAATAGACCCAACTCAAGTCACTAAAGGCGATTTAGCTAAAACAACACAAGACCCCCTAGCAGCTAAGCTACGCAGTGAGCTTAGACGTAACTATAATTTTAGTAAAAACCCAAAACGCCGCTTTGGCGTTGAGTGTATCTATTCAACAGAGCAATTGCGCTACCCACAACCTGACGGCTCGGTTTGTTACAATAAATCTGCAATGGAGGGTGGTACTCGACTAGACTGTGCAGGCGGCTTTGGTGCTGTGGTCACCGTAACCGCCACCTTTGGTATGTTTGCCGCTGCAAGTGTAATAAATAGATTAACTGGACAAAAATAGACTTTGGCCGATAACTTGCGCACAATAGTCAAAAACTTATAACACCTTGTCTTAACGACTTTTTAAGCGTTAACTTGTTATACCAAAGGTATCGGTGAGAAGGAGAACAACATGTCACCTGATGAACTCAATAAATTAATGGCAGATTGCGCGAAGGACGCTGTGGCTACAGCAGCTGATGAGTTCGAAATTGTACTCGACTACTCACCTGCTAGCGTAGCACTGGTGGACGATATTTTACTTAGTTTCGTAGACAAATATCACGATTTAGCGTTAGAAGATGAAGCAGTGTTCACCATCTGTAATATCTTTGGCGCTTATGTTGGAGAAATTTTAAAAGCGCAGCTAGATGGTGAATGGATTTACGATCAGTCAAATCCTAAAGCACCTGCCGTTTTTCTTCAGGTTGGTGAAAATACCTATGCCTTAGCGGGTATTTGCTATGAACGTCTGGTTAACGACAGTCAAATCAGCGTATTTGCCTACTATGAACAGGCGTTGGGGAACCACTTACGCAGCCACTAACGTTCTCACAGATTTTGCACTCAGTTTAACGTCTGTTCAATTGAGTGCATTTAATATATTTCCGATAAAGATGTTTTTGGAGAATGAGGTTCAGGGGTTAGGTGTTTCCCAATCCTCTACCATCCACTTTAAATGACGACTTTTTGAAATTGCGTACAAGGCTATACTGTAAAAAACGATTTTTACACCCGTAATCGTTTCAAACCCCCAGTGATGATGCATAGCGTAGTAAAGCTGAACACTCAACAATGCCAACACCCCCAATTGAGCCAGCGGAATAACCCATCGGCGCCATGCTAAAAAGCCTTTTTTCCATAAGCGATCTCGTTGACTAACCAAAGATAACGCAATTAACACAGGTAAACTTGCCGCTAACCCCAACCCTAACGTTTCTTTTTGTGGGTAAAAGAACGTAAGTAGCTCACTAGTTTGAGTGCGGGAAGCCAGAGAAAAGACGAACGCGAGCCAGTCAATGCATAGAAGTATAAACACGCTGTAAAGCCAACGGGGAGGAAGGATTCGCCCTGACTCATCATAAAAAGT
Source organism: Alteromonas alvinellae (assembly GCF_902705805.1). Lineage (NCBI taxonomy): Bacteria > Pseudomonadati > Pseudomonadota > Gammaproteobacteria > Alteromonadales > Alteromonadaceae > Alteromonas > Alteromonas alvinellae. The sequence goes on from NZ_CACSIH010000216.1 coordinate 50,553, forward strand.
TAGCGGTAATTTAAGCATGCATTCACTTCTATTTTATTAATTTGAATCCTAAAGCGCATTCATCTTTACTAATGTTATTTTCAAGAAGTGATAAATGTGGGGGTGAGTAAGGTATTTTTAAACCTTGTTCGTGCCGCTTTTACAATGAAACCCGTGGCCGTTTAAACTTGTTTTCACATTTAGTGCCTAAACTACGGCTGTACTGTGAGAATGCGTCAATAATTTATATCGTGGTCGCTAATTATATATACTGCGTACAAGCGTGTTTTCCTGTATAATCCGCGGCCATTTTAAGCTCAGTCATTTTCCAGGTGATATTTTAGATGACAGTAGAAACGTTTAATCCAAACAAAGTAGTAAATAAAACCACCACGCTAGAAACGCCAGTGAAGGTATTAAGTGACAACAAACCTTCGCAACAAAGCAATGGCAGCAGAATTGGTTTTGTTAGCTTAGGTTGCCCTAAGAACTTAGTTGATTCAGAGCGTATTCTTACTCAACTTCGCACCGAAGGTTATGACGTAGTCCCTACCTACAACGATGCCGACTTGGTTATCGTTAACACCTGTGGATTCATTGACGCGGCGGTAGAAGAGTCATTAGACACCATAGGCGAAGCACTTAAAGAAAACGGCAAAGTTATCGTTACCGGGTGTTTAGGTGTTAAAGAAGACGAAATTAGAGAGCTTCATCCAAATGTACTGGCTATCACTGGGCCTCATGCCTACGAAACGGTAGTTGAGCAAGTACACGATCATCTTCCAAAACCCCAGCACAATCCGTTTGAAGATCTGATCCCTGACCATGGTGTAAAATTAACGCCTCGTCATTATGCTTATTTAAAGATTTCAGAAGGCTGTAACCACCGTTGCACGTTCTGTATCATTCCTTCTATGCGTGGCGACCTTGTCAGCCGCCCAGTGGGTAACGTACTCGATGAAGCTAAGCGTTTGAAAGACGCTGGTGTTAAAGAGCTATTGGTTATTTCACAAGACACTAGCGCCTATGGTGTTGATGTTAAGCACAGAACGGGCTTTTGGAACGGCATGCCGGTTAAAGCACACATGCAACAGTTGTGTGAAAAACTGGGCGAAATGGGCATTTGGGTCCGTTTACATTACGTGTACCCTTACCCGCATGTGGATGACCTAATTCCACTAATGAACGAAGGTAAAATCCTTCCTTACTTGGATATTCCGTTTCAACACGCCAACAAACGTATTCTTAAGTTAATGAAACGCCCTGGTAGCGCTGAACGTGTTCTTGAGCGCGTTAAAAAGTGGCGCGAACAGTGCCCATCATTAGTCATTCGTTCGACATTCATCGTCGGCTTTCCGGGCGAAACGGAAGAAGAGTTTGAAGAGTTATTGGACTTCCTTCGCGAAGCGCAGCTTGATCGTGTTGGTGCATTCGCCTATTCCCCTGTTGAAGGTGCAAGAGCAAATGACCTCCCCGACCCAGTGCCAGAAGAAGTGAAACAAGCTCGCCTTGCACGGTTTATGGAAGTACAGGGCGAAATAAGCGCAGCGCGACTTCAAGCGAGAATCGGTAACGAATATCAAGTTGTTATCGACAGCGTTGATACAGAAGGTGCCGTTGGCCGTACCTATGCAGACGCACCGGAAGTTGATGGTCTGGTTCATTTAAACGGCGTTTATGACGTAAAACCTGGCGATCGTGTATGGGCAGAAGTTATTCACGCTAACGAACACGATGTATGGGCAGTATTGTCTGAAGACCAAGACGAAGAAGACGAAGGCGCTGATCCCGCGCTGTAACTTTCGATTAACTGCAGTCTATACTCAAAAGTCATCTATTCGTTATTTTTGTAACCCTATCGGCTAATTGCCAGTCGATAGGGTTTTATGTATAACAGACCCTACACACAATTAAACAAGTAAAACTATCAATGCCATCTTCTGTGGTACGTGAATAAAATATGGCAATGTTACCCTACTCCAAACTGAAACACTCTTCCCGCCACATCTTGTCATTTGGCATAGTGCTCATTTTAACTTTCGTATTCAACCCTCGTGCACATGCCAGTACAGAGTGCAAGACTTTACACACCGCGGGAGCACAACAGTGGTTTCCCTACGCATTTAACGAGTTTGAAGGAAGGTTGAAAGCTACGGGGATAGCATTTGACGTTTTAACCCTGCTAGCACGGGATTTAGGTGTCACACTAAAGATAGAAACCGGGCTCCCCTGGAAGCGAATAGAATCCAAACTCGACGCGGGCGAGCTTGATATTTTGGCGGGAAACTATTGGAACCAAGCTCGTAGTCGAAAATGGCTTATCACCGCACCGTTTGCAGCAGAAGAGGTTTACGTTGTGCTCTCTCCTTCACTTTCTCAAACGCGAGGTACCGACCTTTCGCTTAACGCACTCGCGCAATATATTGGTGTGATGCCTCGAGGAATAAGCTTAGGTGAAAAATTCGATAGCATTAAATCAAACTTGAATATTATCGAAGTTAAAGACCACGACAAAATGTATGAAATGATACGTCGACATCGCGCTGACTACGCTGTTTCACCACAAAGCGCAGCACTAAGCCACTTGAACGACCCAGAAAATGACGGCATGCGAATAAGCCAGTCACCTATATCATCAAACAATGTACATTTTGCTATCTCCGCCAAATCAAAGTGCGCATCACTATTTCCAGAGTTTAACCAAGCCCTTAGCGCTCGTTTTAAAGACGGGTCTATTAAGCAAATCATTGATACGTATGATTTAACGCGCTAAAGCTAGGACGCATTGGAACGATGTAGTTAAGGACACGTACAGTTAAAGACAGGTGTAATTTAAAAGTAAAAGAGCGCTTTTCGTAAGCGCTCTCTTGGTGTGATGCATTATTGATTGAGTTTGTGGCAAACCAACATTAAAGCTACCAAGGCAACTCATCACCATTTGAATGGATGAAGCGACCTGCATTAGATACATTTAGCTCATCTATGCGTTGTGACAAACGCTCAGCACAGGTATCAGCATCAATATCTCCCGCTCCATTCACCATTTCTGTTTGAACGAATCCAGGATGAAAAATACCTACTGCAATCCCCTTGGGCTTCAGATCATTCGCCATGGAAACTCCCGCCGCGTTTAGTGCGGCTTTGGACATTCGGTAGCCATAGTAGCCGCCTGACCCATTGTCTGCCATTGAACCCATGCGACTGGTAATCATGGCAATTTTACCGTCTTTTGCCATTGCCGGTAATAGTGTTTGAGTAACTAACAATGGACCTAATGCATTAACCCTAAATTGATAATCGATGGTATTTGGATCCCAATCGTCAATACTCTCGCGTCCGAGCACTCCGGCATTATTAATGAGCAAATCGATGTTAACGTCCATTAAAGGTGCAAGCTTTTCAGCCAACATGTCTGGTTGGGATACGTCCACACCTTTGATGATTGTCACACCTGCACTGTTTAGCTCGTCGCAACTGTTTCGACAGGTAGCATAAACTTTCGCACCACGTGCTTTATATTGCTTGGTAAGCGCAAGGCCTATGCCTCTGTTGCCACCGGTAATAACTACGTTCATAACGGTTCCCTTGTTATTATGTGTATGCGTTTAAAAGGTTTCACTCACCTTTTACAAGAACTGGCTGTTTAGATAAGGCTTTTTGCTAATTTACTAAAAAGCGTCAGCCCTATTTCAGCACTCATTTCTTATTAACTTATAGTCTTTAAAAGACGTTCTAGATCTTCCGGGGTATCAATTCCAACTGGCGGTGGCGCTATCGCCACCTCACAGTGAATCTTATCGCCATACCATATGGCTCGAAGCTGTTCTAAGGATTCAATTTGCTCCAGAGAGCTAGGCGCATAGGCAACATATTGCTTAATGTATTCAGCACGATAGGCATAAATACCTATATGGCGTTTGTACAGTGACGTATTTGCAGATTGTGGGTTTGCCATCATGTGATCGCGTTCAAAAGGAATAGGAGAACGTGAGAAATAGATAGACTCACCCTTTTCGTTTACCAACACCTTAACGATATTGGGGTTAAACACATCCTCAACACGTTCGATAGGCGTAGATAATGTAGCCATCTGGCACTGAGGCGCATTGGCAAGATTATCTGCAACCTGCCTGATGTTTTCGGCGGGAATAAATGGCTCATCCCCCTGTACGTTAACCACAATAGTAGAACTCGCAATGCCTTCTTTTTCGATAACCTCGGCAATGCGCTCTGTTCCAGATTGGTGGTTGACAGACGTCATGCATACTTGAGCAAAACCTAGCACGACGTTTTGAATACGTTCATCGTCCGTGGCAACAATGACGTTATCCGCTCCAGCTTCTTTAGCACGTTCAACCACATGTTGAATCATCGGCTTTCCGTCAATAAGCGCTAAGGGTTTGCCAGGAAACCGACTTGAGCCGTATCGAGCAGGGATCACAACTGTAAATGACATAACTTTATTTCGCCCTTATTTACCACTTAGTTTAACGTTTTATTACCGTGTTGCGTCAACATCGTCTAACGACAATGCTGTTGCTTTACTTTCGATAAGTACAGGGATGCCATCTTTAATATCGAAAGCCAATCTATCAAATCGACACACTAACTGGGTGCTATCATCACTCAGAACTAATTTTCCCTTACACACTGGGCAAGCCAAAACTTCTAAAAGCTTTTTATCAAAGGCCATTGTTATTATTCCTGTCCGTCTTGGTTGATCTTCAAACCTGCCTTGGCAAGTTTCACATTTACTAAATTAAAAAAGTCTGGCGCTAAATGCGCGGTAACAGGTAAAAACCAGCAGTCGTTATGAGCAAAAGGTGCAGCTTTAACGGCGTCTTTTTCTGTCATTAACACTCTGCCATTCGGTATGTCTGACCGTGTGATCGCATGGTGATCCGCCAGCGGTGTAGCCGAAGAAACCTGAATACCCATTTCTTTAAGCTGAGAGAAAAAACGCTGAGGTGAACCTATTCCAGCAATTGCGCTGCACGGCACTTTTTGTATCTCTTCAAGGGGACAGGTTCTTACTCTGTTTGAAACAGAGGTGAAGTCCCCTGCTACTAAGGTCATTAAATATTGAGGCGCTACAGCATGGCTAAATGTCGGCATCGAACGGCTATTATGTATTAGCGCATCAACGGTACCAAGGCGCCATTGCCCTTCGCGAAGGGGCCCCATCGGCAGCAAATAACCACTGCCTACTTTTCTGTCGTCCATCACTACAATTTCAACGTCGCGATGAAGCGCGTAATGTTGAAGACCGTCATCACAAATAATTAAATCACAGTGTAATTCGTCACTTAAGTACGCGGCTCCACGTGCGCGGACTGGATCGATAACAACGTCGCACTGGCTTCTAATGGCCAGTAAACGAGGTTCGTCACCCACCTCAGACGCATCATCTTCGCCTTTCACTAATCGCGGGTATTCTGGTGATTTAGCGCCATAGCCCCGACTTAAAATGCCGACCTTAATGCCCTGCTTCTGGTAATAATCGGCTAAAGCTAATACGACTGGCGTTTTTCCGTTGCCGCCCACTGATATGTTGCCAACGACAATCACGGGAGCATTAGCCTTGAAGGCCTTTTTGAGTCCAATTTTAAAAAGTAATCGTCGAATTGCCGAAATAAAGTAGAACAGCAGCGCAAATGGTGAGAGCAGCCACACTAAAGGATGGCCGAAATACCATTTATCGTGCTTGGTTTTACTTTGTGATTGACTCACTTAGTCTCACCAAATTGCAACGCGTGCAGTTGCGCGTAGTGACCACCTTTTTCAAGCAATTCGTTGTGTTTACCTTTTTCAATAATGCGCCCCTGCTCCACTACCATAATGCAATCTGCGTTTTCGATGGTAGACAAACGGTGCGCCACAACAATGCTGGTGCATCGTTTTTGCAGCGTTTCTAATGCGTCTTGGATCAAACGCTCAGACTCTGTATCAAGGGCAGATGTCGCTTCGTCAAGAATAAGTATGGGCGCTTCAGCGAGTATCGCCCTTGCAATGGCAATACGCTGACGTTGACCACCAGAAAGCATTAAGCCGTTTTCACCAATAATCGTATCTAACCCTTCAGGCAAGTTTGATAAAAACTCTTCAACATGCGCCATCTTCGCGGCATTCTCGATGTCTTTGCGAGATACATTTTGGCGCGCACCATAAGCAATATTGTTAGCTATGGTATCGTTAAATAGCGTAACGTTTTGCGATACCACGGCGAACTGCGCCCGCAGATCTTTAAGATCAATATCGTTGAGCGCCGTGTCATCCAAGCGAATTTCACCTTCTTGCGGTACATAAAAGCGTGTAAGCAGCGACGAGATGGTCGATTTACCACTTCCCGAGCGCCCTACCAAAGCAATCGACTGCCCAGGGTTTGCGATAAAGCTCACATTAGATAACGCGGGCGTCTGTTTTCCTGGATAAGAGAATGTAACGTCGTCAAATTCAATTTTTCCTGTTGCGCGCTCTACTTTGGTTTTCCCTTTATCTTCTTCGTCTGCTTCATCAAGAATTTCAAAAATACTGGCGCAGGCTGCCATACCTTTTTGAAATTGGTTATTAATGGTAGTGAGCTGTTTAAGAGGTTTAAGCAGCATCACCATACAAAAGACCACATTAATAAATACGCCTGCTGTAAGCTTTTCAAGCATACCGGGCGTGCTGGCAATAAACAGAACGACAGCGAGGGCAATTGACGCTATTACCTGTATTGAAGACACACTCAAAATAGAGGTGACATTCAACTTCATTGACTGTTGACGGTTGTGATTGTTTTTCTGCTCAAAACGCTTTTGCTCTATTTCTTGACCGCCAAACATGATCACAACTTTGTGACCTTTCACCGCTTGCTCTACCGACGACGTTAGGTTGCCCATTGATTGTTGAATGTTTTTACTTACAACGCGAAAACGCTTACTGACGATAGAAACAATCACCGCCACAATGGGGCCAATTAAAAGAAATATGAGCGAAAGCTGCCATGAGTAATAGAACATGACACACAGCAAACCGATGACCAGTGCGCCTTCCCTCACCAATGTTAGCAGCGCCTTACCAGATGCATTAGCCACTTGCTCTGTGTCGTAGGTGACTTTACTGATAAGCCCGCCAACCGCATGATTATCGTGAAATGCCACTGGAAGATGAATGTATTTTTCAAACAACTGCTGGCGCATGCGCATTACCACCTGAGCACCAATCCAGCTTAGCGTGTAACTACCTAAAAAGTTGAAAACACCCCGTAACAAAAAGAGCGGCACAATCGCATATGCGGCTAGACGTAGATAGTCATGGTCGTTTTTCCCCAGTGATTCGTCAATCATTGGCTGAAGCTGGGAAAATACGAAGGTATCTACCGCGGAATAACCAATCATACCAATGATGGCAAAAACGAAAGGCACTTTATACGCTTTAAGGTACTGTAAAAAGCGCTTAATTTGATAATCCGAGTTGTCGGCTTGTTGCATGTAGTTTTTTTAACCTGTTTGAAACGTTAACAAAAACGCGTTGAAAGTATTGTACTCGTTCTCGCTCTAATTCACTAATATAGCGGCAAAATTGGTTAGTCTGCCAACTAAGTGAATAATGTGTGGCCACTTCATACCTATTTAAAGGTATTCGTGTACATCTTCGTTTCGTTACAAGCTAATATTTTTGGCATTTGGCGATATTACTTAGTCTTTGAGGTGTCGCGGTGCTATGCCTGGTAAATACCAGCGTTTATTCAAAGTCCCACGTTGGGAATCTATATGGAAAGTGTCCTTATCGAAGGTTGCGCTTATATATCCGTGATAGCTTGTTAAATATTGCGTTACGCCCAAACGCTCGTAACGTTTAGCCACAACATAAGCAGGAAACTGCCATCTATTCTCATAACCTTGCGTAAAGATCACAGCTTTTGGTGCAACGTGTTCTATAAAAATATTGGTAGACGACGTTTTGCTTCCGTGATGCGGCGCAATAAGAATGTCGGCACTTAGATTTGTAGAGCTCGGTAAAGGATCCATTGAAGCGTTCTCTGAAAAACCATCCTTGATTTCATGGGTTATCAACGCGTACTCGCTTGTTTTCTCAATGTCACCAGGAATTAACACGCTACCGGCGTCGCTTGTTATTTTAACCACACACGACATGGCATTGTTGTCTTCTTTGTTGCCATTTGGCGGCCATAGAAAATTGATTGTTAAGTTCTGCCAGCGTATACGCTTTCCTCGCTCACAACCTAATGTTGGCGTGTAGAAAGTGGCTTTTCTAGCTAAGGCGTGTTGTTTTATGGCTAATGCGCCACCTGCATGATCGTTGTCACTATGCGTATGAACTACAACATCTATATTTGAAATATGCTTGCTTTCTAAAAAAGGTAACAGGTGTTTCAATGCAGTGTGAGCATTGCCATTAAATTGAGCGCCAGAATCAATAATCATAGCCCGACCTCCCGCAGTCACTGCAATAGCACTGGCCTGGCCCGCATCAAACACATGTAGCGCCCATGTCGATTCATTGGTAGGTAACCACTTTTGAAAAATGCTTAGCGATGGAAGTAAGAGAATCGCTACGCAGATAGCTTTGTACCGCCATGTTGGCAAAAGAAAAATAAAAAAAGCGACAATTAGACAAAGTGCCGCACCACTACTTACGTAAAAATTGATAGCGCTCCCAGAAAACTGACTAAGAACGTTCAAAAGCGATAACAAATACCCTAAACACACATCACTGTAATGCATAAGCATGCCCGTAACTTGTTGTGCGAAAGGCAACTCAGCAAAATGAAGGACTAACAACGAAATTAAACAAATAGGTAAAAGTAACGATATGACAGGCAAGGCGATTAAGTTGGTAACAACTGCAACAAAACTGGCGCTACCAAACCATATTAGGGTTAGGGGCATCATTATTACGGTAAGTGCTACTTGTAGTTTAAACAAAGACACATACCATGGTGCTCGCTGTAGCCCCCAAACAACAACTAAAAACCAAATGCACAGTACAGCCCCTATGCTCAAGTAAAAGCTAGCGCTTAATATAGAGAGAGGAAACAGCAACAAGCTCAAAGTAAGCATTGTGAGCGCAACATTTACTGGCCGCCATGCATGTCGAGAAAGAGACAGCACGCACCCCATAGTTACCAGTATCAGCGCACGCACAACCGGCAATGCGCTTCCACTAAGCAACGCGTAACAAGAACAAGCAGCAATTAGCACACAAAGCACAGTGGCTCTAATTGGCGCGCTGGTTTGAAACATCTTACTTATTTCCCGCTCTCTGTTCTTTCGACCTGTTGCCGGATAGTTGATGAAGGCTGAACGTACTAACCAATATTTCGCTCCGCCTAATAGGCTAATAACATGCGTGAGTAAAAATATAACGGGGTTAAAAAACAATAAGCAGACCCCAGCGATAAGTGATAGATGCATGCCTGATATACTAAACATGTGCCCAGTGCCGGTGCGTTGTAACAGCGTCCAATCACCCAACGTAAAGCCCGTTTTATCCCCTAGCAGCAATGCGCGCCACCATCTTTCATAAATAAGGCCTAGCTTCTGCAATGTTGTAGCAAGTTCATAACGCACTGAGTGATTATGCTTTGTTTTACCGTGCTCTATCGACTTGATATAGCCAGTTGCGTGAATAAATTGGCTAACCAACTGCTGTTGTCGGCTAGCTCCAACAGGATTAGCTGTACCGTATGCAGGTTTAAGTTTTACAATTGCGGTGAAGGTATCGCCGTTGTGCAAACAATTTAATTTCACCTGGGACGGAGAAACTGATTGAGGCCGCACGCCTATAGTCCCCTGTTGAGCATATGCGATTTTCTTGTTGGCTAAGCCTTGGCTTTTTCGATCATTTGGGAATTCATAACGTTGGTGAGTAAGACGAGCTTTGAAATTAAACGTGCTAGTTAAAACACGCTTAGGCAAAGGGGAAAGTATACCCTTTTCTAAAAATGTCGCTGTGCTTTCACGGTTGACCGACTCAATAGCGACAACATACTGATAAGTCGCTTCCGGTACCCTAGCTGTGCCGAAGACACATCCCCCCGACAAAACTCTACCTGAAATTGTGACATCTTGTTGAATTTTCCCTTGGGGCAGTTGCCAAGCGTAGTAAAAATGCCCTACACTCGCCACCCAAAGTACTCCAGACAGCAGTCCGCTCACTGCCCAACATAGCAGCTCCTCTGGAAATACATGATGTTCAGCGGGTTTTGTCGTCGAAATGAATATAATGATAGTCACAGATGTAATTAAAATGGCAATCATCAATGCCATGCTGTGAGTACTTGGAAGTTTTTGCCAGAAAACTGCACTTATTGCGCTGGCGCAAAAACAGCTTAAGCAAATTGTGATACGATTGACCATGTTTTCACGTAGCAATTGACAGTGAGTGAATGTGGGTGGTGCAAATTCATGTTGCGCAATTCCGTTTACTGTTATTTTTTCTGTCTTTTTTGATTTTATTTTCGAGATGCATTGATATTTATGCCTAAGAAATTTATCCGACGTTTTTTGCCAGATCACCAAAGCATTAAGCAAAACAAAGCTTTAAAAATTTTTGGTAGCGTATTGCACGAGCCCAATCTTTGGCATTTAAACCGTCGTTCTGCATCTGGTGCATTTGGCATAGGTTTATTTTTCGCGTTTTGGCCGGTACCGTTTCAAATGTGGCTTTCTGCCGGTTTAGCTATTCCGTTTCGAGCAAACCTGCCCTTATCTGTTGCAACTGTTTGGGTGACTAACCCATTTACTATTCCGCCAATATTCTATGGGGCTTATAAAGTTGGTACTACTGTACTTGGGACCAAGCCTGAGCATTTTGAATTTCAGTTTAGTTGGCAGTGGGTTGTAGAAAGCATTAATACTATCGGCCCTGCATTTTTAGTCGGGTGTGGAATTTGCTCGGTTGTGTTTGGTCTAGCGGGTTATTTCTCTTTAAACTGGGTTTGGCGCTTTCAAGTGAAAAAAGCCTGGGAAAGACGCAGACAAATGCGGAATCAAGAAGTCAACTAGCGTGAGAGCCCTATACTTGAGTGTTTGTAGAAATATTTACCTTTTCTCAAGCCCCTTACAACGTTCAGTACAAAGTACGGCGTAAAAGACAGAGCAAGAATTACAAAAAACGCCACTTCATAGAAGCGGCGTTTTTTATTGGTAACAATCAATATGAGTTCGGCGTCAATCTATTCAGGCAAACCATTACGCCTAGCGCTCTTATTGAATTTAAGCCAGACAGGCTACTTTTCATGCTCTGATAAAAAAGCGATAAGCGCAGCTTCGTCCCATACCTCCACATCTAGCTCTTGTGCTTTGGTTAGCTTGGAACCCGCTTTTTCACCTGCTACAAGGAAGTCAGTGTTCTTACTTACGGAACCTGCCACTTTTGCACCAAGTAACTGCAAACGGGCTTTCGCGTCAGAACGTCCCATTTCGCTGAGCGTGCCTGTAATAACGCACGTTTTGCCTTCAAGAGGCAAGTTATCCGAATCTGGCTTTTCAATAGCAGGCCAGTTAATTCCTTCTTTTAACAGCGCATCAATAACATCGGTGTTGTGTGACTCGTTAAAGAAATTGAAAATGTGGGTAGCCACCACTTCACCAACGTCTTGGACTTCAACCAGTGCTTCAAGCGACGCCTCGCGAATAGCCTCCAAGGTTTCGAAGTGCGCAGCCAAGTTTGCCGCAGTAGCTTCGCCAACCTCACGGATCCCCAATGCGTATAGGAACTTGGCAAGCGTGGTTTGCTTTGAAGCTTCAAGCGATGCCAGTAGCTTACTGGCAGACTTTTCAGCCATGCGCTCTAGCCCAACAACATCGCCTAACGAAAGCGTGAAAAAGTCGGCGGGACTGTGCACAAGATCAGCGTCAACTAACTGATCGACTAACTTGTCGCCCAGACCATCAATATCGAATGCTTTACGCGAAGCAAAATGCTTAAGCGCCTGTTTGCGTTGTGCGGCACAAATTAGTCCACCGGTGCAACGAGCAACCGCTTCATCTTCTAGTTTTTCAACCTGCGAGTCACACACTGGGCATTGGCTTGGGAAGCTAATGTCAGTTTCACTTCCCGTGCGATTAGCTTCAACCACAGACACCACCTGAGGAATAACGTCACCCGCACGGCGGATTACCACGGTGTCGCCAACTTTAACGCCTAATCTGGAAATTTCGTCCTGATTGTGAAGTGTAGCATTCGACACTGTTACTCCACCTACAAATACAGGCTCCAAACGAGCAACCGGCGTGATCGCACCAGTCCTTCCTACCTGAAACTCAACATCCAGTAACTTAGTTACTTCTTCTTGTGCAGGAAACTTCTGCGCAATGGCCCAGCGAGGTGCTCGCGCCACAAAGCCAAGGGCATTTTGCAGGTCAATACGGTTAACCTTAAACACAACGCCGTCAATGTCATACGGCAAACTGTCGCGCTTTTCCAAAATGTGGTTGTAGTACGCCAAGCAGCCTTTACCGCCCTCGGCGGTGTCGATATCAGGGCACAGCGGCAGCCCCCAATTACCCAATTGCTTAAGGCGCTCGCTGTGTGTTGTGGGCAGCTCAAAACTTTCTGGTTGCACTACGCCTAGCGAGTAGGCATAAAACATCAGCGGGCGCTTGGCCGTAATTTTAGAGTCTAACTGTCGTAAACTGCCAGCCGCAGCATTACGAGGGTTCGCAAAAACCTTACCACCCGTTTCTTTTTGATGTTCGTTGAGTTTTGCAAAGCCCTCACGAGGCATAAACACTTCACCGCGCACTTCTACGCGCTCAGGATAATGCTCACCACGAAGCGTTAACGGCACATTAGAAATGGTACGCACGTTAGCCGTGATATTCTCGCCTACCTGGCCGTCACCACGGGTTGCAGCACGCACTAATTCGCCATTTTCATACAGAATACTTACCGCTAAACCATCTAGCTTGGGTTCGCAGCTAAAATCTAACGTTGCCGAATCTTTTAGTCTGTCTTTTAAACGTTTTTCGAAGGCAAGCAGTGATTCTTCATCAAAGGCGTTATCCAGCGACAGCATAGGAACATCATGGGTAACTTGTTCAAAGGCCGATAACGCTGCGCCCCCTACTTTTTGACTGGGAGAATTCGGGCTTTGAAGCGTAGGATATTGTTTTTCTAGCGCAATAAGCGCCTGCATATCTCTATCATATACTGCATCAGGAACCGAAGGGTCATCCATCACATAGTACTGATAGTTGTACTCATTAAGTGTGTTGCGAAGTGTTGCTATTTGTTGCTTTGCTTGTTCTAAAGAATCTGACATGGAGTTGTTGTCACGCCGTTTAAATAGTTAAAAGTATTACAATTCGTTGCCAAGGCCTATTCGCCCAAGCCGCTGTATGTTCCAAATGGGCTGCAAAAACCTGATCTATTTCAGTCAGGTTGTGAAACGTACAGCCACGCTACAATGCTATGGCTTGCTAGCCCTTGTTATACATCAAAGATCAATAGACCCTAATCAACAGAAAAGGACCTGGGTATGAGCCAAGTCCTTTTTTGTTTTTGCACCTACATGAATAATCCACAAGATTGAGGCGCAAGTGATAAATTAACGCTAGCTGCGCGCAATCATACGCTTGCGCTCAAACTCACGAATTTTCTCGACGTATTGCTGTAAGCCCTGCTTCGTTAATACGCTTCGGCGCCCATCAAGTACTTGTGCGCCGAACTCATCTGCCAATTTGCGGGCTGCATTGTGCATCATGTTAAACACTTGATGAGGGTCGCCCTCAATAGGCAATATCATAAACAGTGAAATACCTTGGGTTTCAAAGTTCTCTAGGTTATCAATATCGAAAACCCCAGGCTTAAACATGTTAGCAAGGCTAAACAATACTGGCCCTTTGCCATTTGAGTTTACGTGGCGGTGGAAGATGTCTTGATCGCCAAATTTAAACCCTAGCGTTAATAACATAGGTAATAGTGCAGCGCCTGAGATAGGCTCGCCTTCTGGCGTTCTTACATTTAATACTAAAACCTCGGGTTCAATCGACGACTTAGCGGTCTTTGATGTAGTTCCAGCACCATCATTACCTGACTCATTAGCACTAAAGCTTTCATCGCCAAAATCTGCGCTAGCTGCTTCACTGGTGTCAAAATCAATACGCATTTGATCGTCACCAAAATTCGGCTCTTCACGTCTTCTCACTGGCGTTTTGCTTCGTTTGTTACGTGCAAAACGTCGCGGCTGTTCATTTTCTTCATGAACATCGCTGGATGAAACAGACTCTTCGGGTGCATCTAAACTAAAATCAGCAACTTCTCTTTCGTTTTTAGCCGGCGGCTGCACTGTTTCAGGCTCTTCCTCCAGCGTTGGGTCGATATAAAACTTCTGTGCAGGACGAACTGGCTCTGCACGCCCTCTTTCTTGATGACCGCCCGCCTGACTCTGAATTGGGTCATGCGATTGTACGTTATCCGCTCTCTCCTGATTACTTGGAGTATTTGGCTGTTCGCTCTCTTCACGCTGACCATGCGACGCTAAAGACGTTTCCTCTTGCTCTTCGCCTTCACGAAGTAAGAAGCCTGGAGGTTCAGGGAACGCGGCAAGGTTTTCGTCGCCTCTGTTGGCACCTTTTGTTGATGCGCCATCGGGACGAGCTTGCCCTTTCATGTGTGGCTTTGGATTCGTAACCACAGAGCCATAGAGCTTTGGTGCTTTCTCAGCTTCTTCTTTCCCGTTAGACGGCATAGCTGAATTACCAACGCTGCTTGGGCGTTTACCCGCATGCTCACCATGTGCGCCCTCTTTTTCATCACCTTGCTCTTTTGACGTAGCGTGTTGAGACAAGCTATCGTCGTCATCAGCTTCTTCGCTGCTGTAAGCATGTTTTTCATTGATATCGTGATGTGCAGGGATTTTTGCATTATTCGTTGATACGTTGCTTGCAGCATCATGCTCTTGGTTTTGTGATTTGCTAACCACGCGCACCGCGCCAATGCCAAGCTCGTCAAAGCCTTCTTGCTCGTCGGACTCGAAATCGTTGTCATCATCTTGCCACTGACGGGGCTCTAAGCGCTCTTTTTCCGAAGGCTTACTGTTTTTACGAATTTTCCAAATACCATGGGCAAGCACTGCGATGATAAAAACCGTGCCTCCAAGGAGTAAAAATAGACGTAATTGATCTTCCATTTAATTTCTTTCGCCCTTTGTTATGCTTCTGCGAAGGCAACAGCCTCGTCCACATCTACCGCCACCATGCGCGAAACTCCCGGTTCCGCCATGGTAACACCGGTGAGGTGACTGGCCATTTCCATCGCTATTTTATTGTGGGTGATATAAATAAACTGCACTGTTTGTGACATTTCTGACACTAAGTTACAAAAGCGCCCTACATTTGCATCATCCAATGGTGCATCTACTTCATCCAGCAAACAAAATGGTGCCGGATTTAATCTGAAAATAGCAAACACCAATGATAAAGCGGTTAGTGCTTTTTCTCCACCGCTTAAGAGGTGAATCGTACTATTTTTCTTACCAGGGGGGCGAGCCATTATCGTCACCCCAGTTTCTAACAAATCGTCATCGGTAAGCGCAAGATACGCCGAACCGCCCCCAAACACTTTGGGAAATAACGTTTTAAGGTCTTCGTTAACCTGTTCAAAGGTGGTAGAAAAGCGCGTGCGGGTTTCTTTATCAATTTTCCGAATGGCCGACTGTAGCGTTTCCAAGGCTTCAGTAAGGTCGTTGTGCTGTGTATCTAAATGTGACTTTCTTTCCGACTGGGTTTCATATTCTTCAACTGCGGCTAAGTTCACAGCCCCTAAACGCTGCAAATTAGCCTGCGTTTTTTCAAGGTCTTCTTGCCAGCGTTTCTCTTCGGCATCTTCAGGTAAGGTTTCTAGAATGCTCTTCAGCGACTGCTGCGTTTCATCAAGCTGTTCTAAAATCGTATTTGCACGTACCCGGTAGCCTTCAATATCGATATTAAGTTTATCGATATTGGTTTGTCGCGTTTGAATGTCTTTACCCAGAGCTTGATGCCCTTTTTCGGCTTCTCGCAACCACTGCTCTATATCTTCAAGACTACTTTGTTTAGCACTTTTCAGCTGTTCTAATTCCGCTTTGTTTTCCAACAGCGACTGAAGCTCTGCTTCTTGAATTTCTTCAGGGGACGTAAGCTGTGTAAGTTCTTTTTGTAATCTTTCTTTGTTTTTTATGTACTCTTCACGCTGCTGAAGGTTACGTGTAACCTGCTGGCTGTATAAATTCTGGTGGTTTTCTAGTTGTTGCTTCTTAAGTGCAAGCTCATGATTTTGCGATGTTAATGTATCAACTAACGCGCGCAATTCTGACGCAGTTCGCTCATTTGCATCACGCTTAGCGTTCACATCGTCAATGTGTACTTCGTGTTCAAGAATTTGTGCCTCTTGAAGCTCTAATTTTTCCGAAAGTTGGGCTAGTTGCTCTTCTTCTTTCGCTAACATTAACTCTTGCTTTGCTAATTCGTCATTAAGTTTGGCAGTACGTGTAGACTGCTGCTCTTGCTGCATTTCAAGCAAAGAAAGTTGATTTTTAATCTGTGCGCGCTGGTTTTCTTTTTCACCCAAGGCGCTCTGAATATCCTGTTTTTGCGCTTCGCTCTGTTCAAGTGCCTGTTTGGCTCGCTCTAATGAATGCTCAATTTCATCTATAAGGCTTTCAGTTTCTTCAATGCTGTCTACCAGCGCCTTAATTTTATTCGCCCGCTGCAAAGCACCGTCGCTTACTTCGCCAGGTTTCACTACCCACTGTGAACTTGCCCACAACCCTGAAGGCGAAACTACGCTAGTAAACTCCTTGGCTATAGCTTCAGGTTCAGGTTCATCTTCTTTGTTAAAAGCCCTTTCAATCGTTGCCGCAAGTTCGTCATCGTTGCTACAAAGGTAAATGTCATTAAAAAATGCGGGAACACGCTGTGTTGACGATTCATTAGTGCTAGGTTCAGTTAATAGAGCGTGTGCTAGTGAACCCGATCTGGCAGTGCTTACAAACGCCTTATCGGTAAACACTTTAATGCCGCTTGGCAAATTATCTTGGTTTTGCAGCAGTGCCTGTATGTCATGGCTTTTAGCAACAACGGGGTCTTTTGCTTGTTGTAAAATCGCCTCTACGCAAGGTGCAAGAGTTTGGTTAGAGCTAAACTGCTGCCACAGCTTTTCTATTCCGTCTAACGTTACGTCTTCATTATTTGAGGCATCTTGTTGAAGCGCTTCTAGCGCAGCTTTTGTGGACAGTGCGGTTTGTAACTGGCCCTGGGTATCACGGCGCTTCGCTTCTATAGCGTTGACTTCGCCTTGTTGCTGCGACACCTTTTGATTGGACTCTTGAAGTAATTGCTTAGCTTCATCAATGTCAAAATCGAGTTCGCTACATTGCTCTTCTAAAAGCGCTATCTGATTGGCAAAATCTTCTTCGTCTAGCTGTTTTAGCTCTTCTTGTAGTTCACTTATACGCTGAGAAGTGCGTAACTGCATGCTCATCGTTGACTGAATTTGGCTATGGCATTGCTGAACATTCTGACGAAGTTGATTGTAGGTTTGTTCTTGCGCTCGCGCTTGTGCGTTAAATTCTCTTAGCGCTTGTTCAGCGTCTTCAAAACGCTCTTTGGCATGCTCTAACTCTGCTTCCTTAAGGGCAAATTCAGGCTCAATGTTTTCAAGCGCCTCGTTTGATACCGCAAGCGCTTCCTGTGCCTCATCAATAGAGTGGTTAAGCAATTCGTGTTGCTCGCTAATTCGTGCTAACTCTTGCTCAACCTGCCCTTTGCGTTGTTTTGCGTGCAGCGCATTTTGCTCTAGTCGCGTTATTGCGTTACTGGTAGTAAACAGCTGCTGTTGAAGATCATCTATGGTTTGTTTTGTTTCCAGCTGCTTGGTTTTGTACGACTCAAGCCCCGCTTCATCGCCCTGTAGCCGGGCAACTAAGTCATCCACTTCTAATTGCAGTGCCTGCTGCTGTTTTTGCAGCGCTTCAATATGTTCACTATTTTTCAGAAAACGAAGGGCTGCTAACTGGCCTTTCAGCTCTCTGGCTTGTGCACGTAGCGTTTTGTAACGAGTAGCCGCAGCAGCCTGGCGCTGTAATTTTTCGAGCTGCTTGCCCAATTCATCGCGCACATCATTTAATCGTTCAAGGTTATCTTGCGTGTGCCTTATACGATTTTCTGTCTCTCTACGGCGCTCTTTGTACTTTGAAATACCCGCGGCTTCTTCTATGAATACACGCAAGTCCTGTGGCTTAGACTCGATAAGCCGCGAGATCATACCTTGCTCAATAATGGCGTAAGAACGCGGGCCTAGCCCTGTTCCTAAAAATAGATCGGTGACATCACGCCGGCGACATTTAGTGCCGTTAAGAAAATAGGTGGAGGTGGCGTCCCGTGTAACTAAGCGTTTAACAGACAGCTCATTGTAGTTGGCAAATTCACCCGCTATCCGCCCTGCACTGTTGTCGAAAACAAGTTCAACGCTACATTGCCCTACTGGCTTACGAGACGAAGAGCCATTAAAAATCACGTCGGTCATTGCATCGCCGCGTAAGTTTTTGGCAGAACTTTCACCTAAAACCCAACGTACAGCATCAATGACATTCGACTTACCGCAGCCATTAGGGCCTACGATGGCGGTCATTTCACCGGGGAATGGAATAGTAGTTGGCTCAACAAAGGACTTGAAACCCGCGAGCTTAATTTTTTTAAGCCTCACACATCATCCCTCTTAAACACAAAGCTGCACGCGGTATCGCCTTGATATTAGCCAGAAAACAGCTAACCGTCGGCTGAAATAGCAGTTGATGTAGAAATGATGCAATCACACGGAAGATTCTTTTGTTATTATGCTTCGACTCTACCAAATCTAACAGCTTGTAACAATTACCATTTCACTGAGTTAGGCAGAGAATACGCCAAGCGCGTATGATAGAGCAGATAGTTAACAAACACAGCGTTTCAAACGCGAAGGAGTACGAATGAGTTCAGGCGGTGTACATTATTTCTTTGAAGGCTTTTCGCTTATAAAAACCAAAGGGTTAAAGCGTTTTGTTTTTGTACCCCTAACAATAAACTTAGTGCTTTTTTCTGTGGCTTTTTACTTCTTATTTGGCCAAATAGAAATGGGCATCGCTTATGTCATTGATCTTGTACCTGAATGGTTAGGCTGGATCAAAACAGCGATCAGCTTTTTCTTGTGGCCCCTCGCTGTCATCAGCGTATTGCTCATTTTCGCACTCATCTTTGGCACACTGGCAAACTGGATTGCAGCGCCGTTTAATGGCGTTTTATCAGAAAAAGTAGAGCGTCATTTAACGGGTCAAGATTTAGGTGACGAAGGCGTAATGGCTTTAGTTAAAGATATTCCTAGAACTGTAGGCCGCGAACTCACCAAGTTGGTTTGGTATTTACCTCGCGCTATTGGTTTTTTGTTATTGTTCTTTTTCCTGCCCATTATTGGGCAAATCTTGTGGTTCTTATTTAATGCCTGGATGATGGCAATTCAGTACTGCGACTACCCATACGATAATCACAAGATAGATTTTACGCGCATGCGCCTGCACCTTGGCGAACACAAAGGGAAAGCGATGACGTTTGGAATAATGGTAAATATATTTTCACTTATTCCCGTGGTTAATTTTATCGTTATGCCCGTAGCAATTTGTGGTGCAACGTCTATGTGGGTAAGAGAGCTTAAAGATACACTCGCCAAATAGTGGCGAGTGAATAGTTTTAGTAATGAAAACTACGGTTACTTGCCACCAGTAAAGGCTTCGTATTCGGCTAACCAGTGTGCGGCTTCTTTTTGGTTGCCGCTATTGTGGAACGCCTGGAAGAAATTCATTGAAATGGGCCGCTGGGCATTTTGTTTTTTCAGCTGCTGCTGCCAAAGTACCAAATATAACGGCGGGAGCACGCCGCTATCGTGATGTTCCATAAAGGTAATTCTGCGGCTGGGCTTATAGCTGTTTTCCCCCAATACGGTGCACGTTTTAGCGCGAGCAATGATGGTTGCGGGATCTATCTCTAGCCAATTTTTTACCGTTTCGTGAGGAGCATACCAATACTCAGAGTCTACGATTAGGTTTGGTGGTGCAAAATCAATTATTCCATCTTCATGGCACAGCCTATTCGCCATGCCCTTGCCAATAGGATATTCGTCAGCGAAGCCTGCGAAGTGCGCTAGCTCGTGAACAAACACTGAATAAGCGTCACTAATGTCTAAATACATTACGCCGTTTTGAACATTTGCTTTCCCCTGCTCTGCCACTACTACTGCATGACTGAATTTTTGCTTTTTCGCAATGCTCGCTAAAGGAGTAATACTACAGCCTAAGATCCCAGCATTTTTATAATCAGGATCGCAACTTACTACATCGGGTTTAAGCCAAATGGGCGGGGCCAGGCAAATAGAAAGATTCTGCAGACGCTTGTCATTATTGAATGAGTTATGAAGACTGTGAGCGCGCATGATTGTAGCCAAACTAGTAGCGAAAGGCTGTATACGCTGAAGGCAATTCCCTTCACTCTCCCAGTCAAATGAAGGAGACTGCTTTAATGCTTGTTCTACAGAATACGGCTTGTAGAGATTGATGGCCTCTAAGGCTTTTTCCGCTTGAAGATGCCCTTTCTTCGCGGCAAAGCTAAAATGCTGTTTAGCCTCAGAAAATTCACCTTCGTCCCACAGAAGGCGAGCATACTTAAATGCGCTTTGCATGTCTAAGGTCGCTGTTGCTGCGAGCAGCGGTTTCGCTAATTGTTGTTGCCCGTGTAGAAGATACCAATCGGCCAATGCAGCCTGCGCGGGTACGTAGTTTTGTGAAGCCGCGCGTACTAGCCACTTCTCACGTTTTTCTGGCGAATCGGTAGACATTGCAAACGCAAGCTGAGCTTCTGCAACCTCGCCGAGCGCCGCTAAGCGCATAAAGCGCTGTGACGCACCTTCTTCACCCAATATTTGGTACAGCAGCCATGCAGCGTCTGCATTTTCAAGATTCACTAGCTTCTCTAGAAAATAGGTTGCAGTGGCTTCATCAATATAGTCAGTGGCAATGAAGCCTGTGTTATACGCCCGTTCAAATTCACCGAGCAAGCGTGTCTGTGCATTTTCACTGCCCTGCTTTGCAGCTAACCAAAGTAGCGCCAGCGCATCTTGCTTAAGGTGATAGTCAGAATTATTGAAACGTTCGGTATTATCCGAAGTTTGAGCGTCGGGAGAAGATTCTGTGCTGTCCTGTCCGCTAACCTGTGCCATGCCGTCAGCAGTATCTTCTGAAGCAGAGCTCGCCTTTTCAGTTGGGTCGCTACCTGACACTCGGCTTGCCGGCGTAAGCACCTTGCTTGCATTAGCAATTAGCTGCGGTACATAGCGTCCGCTATCGCCCGCGACAATGAGCAGTGCGAACACTGCTAAAAATAAGCCTCGCATAACGCTTGCTGCTTACTCTTCGCTAACCGGTTCGCTGCTAGCTAGTTCACGCAAACGGTTAAGTTCCATTCGTGCGTAGCGGTGTTCAACGTAATCGAATACATTGGTGCTTAATGCAAGCTTGAAGTAGTTTGATGCAATACCGCTGTTGCCGCGCTGGCTATGAAATTTACCTAAGTAAAAATACGCTTCACACAACCTATCTGTTAACGCTTTTTGGCTTTTCACACCGTCTAACAACGAGTTAAGTACATCGTTTTCATTAACGGTGCCTAGAAACAAATCTACCAGCGCCGTCGCCCAGTGCTGGTTATCCAGCGTTGGTCGAATAGAAGCTAAATATCTCTGCCCTTCGAGTTCGGACACGTCATGATGAGCAAAGTAAGCCCACAATGCACGAAATGGGTCGCTGTCGTCTTTCTCGAAAAAGCGGTTTAGATCGTTAGTAGCAAGCTCTGCGCGACCGCCGTAATAAAGCGCAATACCACGATTTAAAAACGCAAAATCGTACTCTGGATTAATTTCCAGTGTAGAGTCAAAGGCATCGTAAGCCTGAATAAAATCACTCTGCTGTATATAGTGAATGCCCATAGAGTTATAGGCTTCTGCCAGATCTGGCTTTAAGTTGATTGCCTGGGTGTAGTCAAACTGCGCTAAGCCAGCAAGACCCACACTGTCATATAGCATGCCTCGTTGAAAGTGCAGTTCGGCTTTGTCTTCATCCGAAAGTGCCGGGCTGCTAAGCACCTGATTATATCGAGCAATAGCCATTTCAGAACGAGGATTAATGGGCGCAGGTTCAGCTAAAAGCAGGTTTCCCATTTGTGGCTTTTCTGAAACAGGCGGTGTTTGCGCACAACCGGTTAAAATAGCAGCGAATAGAGAAAAAAAGATGAGACTAACGTTTCTGCACATGGTAAAAAAGCATTCTATAAAAAAAGAAAAAACCGCCTGAGTATTAAGTATACGCTTGTTGCGGCGCTAATGCCGCCAACCTTCTCGCATTTGATGATAAAAGTAAAGCGTATTGGGTGGTTAACACAGGTAGCTATGAAGAAAAATAATTTAGAACAACTATCACAACTTGCTTTTGACGCACAGAAAAACTCACACTCACCTTATTCCAACTTTAAAGTTGGTGCTGCAGTGCTTACTCCAAGTGGCGAAACCTTCTCTGGTTGTAATGTAGAAAGTGCTGCATTTCCATTAGGACAATGCGCTGAAGCCACCGCTATTGGCAATATGGTCACACAGGGACAAAAACGTATTTCGCATATCGTTATTGCGAGCCCGAACGACGAGTTTTGCTTTCCGTGCGGAGGATGCAGACAGAAAATTGCTGAATTCGCCCCAGATGAAACTCCCGTAACCATGGTAAGTCAAAACGGCGAGACATTCGAAACCACCATTGGTGAGTTACTTCCAAATGCCTTTAGAGCACACGATTTAGACAAATAAGTCATTCCTAAAATACTGTTCGTAATCGAGGCTCGAGCGAGTTTCACCGCCCTTACCTCGTTTACGAACGCATCCAGCTAAACGCCATATAAATCAGCACATCAACGGCTTACTCGACTGTTTAATTGAAAGTATTCTTCCTTGCGCATCAAAGGCGAGCGCCACATGCGTGCCAATATTGATATCCCCATCTATTCGACCGTTAATATTTAGTGATGCGATGAGGCTTTCAGAAACCACAACTTGCTGATTTTTGCAGCTCACCAGGAGCCAATACCCATTTTGCGCTGTAAGCGTTGCTGGCTCTAACGTAACTGCTTTAGCGACTAAATTGCTTTCAATATATTGTTGAGTATAGGTATTAAATCGCGCTTTATAATCAGTTCCGGCTTTACCAGCTAGCAGCTTATCTTCTCCTTCAAATCCGTGATATTGCACAATGTCTACTCGGTGTGCTGCCGTCTGTAATGTCGACGAATGGTTACGTTGAAATGTTCCTATGTTGTAAACGCCTAACATTGCGACAATAGCAAATGCCACAGCCGTGAAACGCAGAGTTGAAGAAGCGATGTACGCTTGAATATTAGCGGCCGTAGCAGCAAATACGCGTTTAATTACACTATCACTTTCTATTGCCTTGTTGTACGCGAGAACCCTTTCACGAATACGAGCATTAGCCTTTTCGCTCATTCCATCATTTTGCTTTTGTACTTGCTGGCTGCGTTTAAACGCATCTTGTAGCTCTTTATCTGATATAGACATGATTACAGTTTCTCCAGCATGGTTTTAAGGCTGTCTTTGGCATAACGTATCCGGGTTTTAATCGTTTCTTTTTCAGCACTGCAAATAGTGGCGATTTCCACTAGCGAAAAACCTTCAAACTGTAGCGAAAGCGCCTCTTTTTGCTTGTAGGGTAACTGCTGAATACATGCCTTAAACACGTCTTTTTCTATCCCTTTTGCTACATCGTCCTCTACCGAAGACTGCGCATTTTTAAGTAACTCACTTAACGAAGACGACTCAACTGCCTCGTTGTTATATTCAAGCTTGGCGTTTTTTCTGAATTCATCAATAAGCGTTCGCCTACCAATGGTGAAAAGCCAAGCCTGAAAATTATCGCCGCTTTTAAATAAGTGACGATTTTCGATAACCTTAACCCAAGTGCGCTGACACATATCTTCTGCAACAGTGCTATCACTTAACACCTTCAAAAAATAAAATAGCTTATGGCTGTGTAAGTCAAACAGCGCGGCTAACGATGCTTCATCACCTTTTGCGCTGTATTGCAGCATTAACCTTTCACTCACTCCCAGCGCTTTTTCGCGCTTACCTTGAAACAGGTTTTGCAAGCTTGCGCCTATACTCATAGGCTATCCTTATTGTTCTAGTTTGAAATCTAATACTACAACCATACCTGGTTGACTAACAGGTTTACCGCCGTCCAGCTTGGGCTTGTACTTCCATTTTTTAAGCGCTCTGCGTGCAGCTCTATCAAACACGCGCTTGGGCTCTGAATCTAACACCTTTATATCAGTTACAGCGCCACTAGCACTTACCGTAAACCCAAGCTTTACCCAGCCTTCAACACCGTCTCGACTCGCCTCTGGCGGGTACGTAGGGTCAACTCTGAATGTAAGCGATCTTAAATCAGCACTTTACGCA